>CASBPY010000130.1 GCA_949127675.1 Synechococcales cyanobacterium PMM_0072 | reverse complement strand
GGCTGGAAGTTTATTCTAAGCATCAGGCTTTGTTTTTTGGCTTTACTCTGTTTTTATTGCCCTATAATAACTCAAACTCTTTCAAAATGAAAGTAGTCTTCTTAGCCGTTGTTAGTATAGCTCTAGTCGTAGGTCTGGATTATCTTGACACAATAGCTCGAACTCTTCGTGAGTGATACGAAGAGTGATGCGACTGGTATCAACTAACAGCGGCTTGGTTTCTAAGGATTGCATAATATTAATTACGGCTGTTTCCTGCTACTTTATTGGGTTTAACTGTAACTGCTAAGTCATTAATTAAAAACGCTAAAACTCATACACAATAACAGTTTAACACATTTTCAAAAACCAACCAATTGGCACTTTTCTACCCGTATCTCAACTTGACACCAAATAAGCCCATCTGAGTTTAGCCGATCGAGCGCGAGGATTGGCCGCTAACTCTAGATCTGTGGCAATAATCGGTTTCTTGGTTAATACCTTCAGACTTTCATTCTCGCGCAGGGTATGCTTGACGATCCGATCTTCCAAACTATGGAAACTAATTAAGCCAATTTTGCCTTCAGGCTTGAGCCAGGTGGGAGCGACAGCCAAGAATTTTTCGAGGGAACTTAGCTCCTGATTGACCACAATTCGCAATGCTTGAAATGTCCGCGTTGCTGGATGAATCCGACCATAGCGATAAGATTTGGGGACAGCACCACCGATCGCGTAAGCTAGTTGGGTAGTAGTTGTAAATGGTCGTCCTGCGACGATATCCCGCGCAATTTGGCGAGACATTCGTTCTTCGCCATAGGTAAATATAATCCGCGCTAGCTCGATTTCAGAGGTATTGTTAACTAAATCTGCGGCTGTTGTGCCTTGAGATCGATCCATCCGCATATCCAGCGGTGCTTCCTGCCGAAAGCTAAATCCCCGCTCGGCTAGATCTAATTGCACCGAGCTAACACCCAAATCAGCAATAATGCCATCAAACTTTTGTGCCAGCGGTTGATAATCAGCATAATTGCCATGCCAAAATTGTACCCGATCACCATAAGGCGCAAGTCTCTCTCTAGCTGCGGCTAAAGCCTGTAAATCTCGATCGATCGCCACTAGGTTGACATCCGGCGCAGCCTGTAGAATTAGCTCACTATGCCCAGCACCGCCAACTGTTGCATCCAAATACCAACCTCCGGCAATTACGCCCAAACCAGTAACTGTTTCCTGGCTCAAGACTGGAATATGCGAGAAATCAGCATTCATAGGAGTTAGGATCTGTAGGGGCGGGTTGATAAAATTAATTAAAACAAAGCTAGCGATTTAGTTTAAACCCGCCCTCTGTTCTAGGATTTAAGGGATAATTTTCAATTAATGTTTCACCAAATGCAAAAAGAGGTTAGACATTGCCTAACCTCTTCTCTGGTAAATTCTGAATAGCCCCAAGGGAAATCGAATCCCTGTCGCCTCCGTGAAAGGGAGGTGTCCTAGGCCTCTAGACGATGGGGCCGCGTTTCAGACACTTATCAATATAGGGCATATCTTTGGTCAAGTCAATACCTTGGCAAGATATTTTTTCGTTGAACATTTAAATCGATCCACTCGCGGTACTAGCGAATCGATCTATGATGGAAACTCAGATCTGATTCACGTCCTGTTTGCGTTCGTAGCGCGTCTGCTAACTTCAACGATGCTGCTACCCAAATAGCACTGATACAAACCCTACCGATCGATATGACTATCTCTTCTAACACCGCCTTGACTGTCGCTACAGCACTATCTTTTCTGCGTGATGAACTTACTAGCTTGCAAGCATATACGCCCCATCCAGGCGGTGCAGTGGTGCAATCTGTCCAGATTGAGATTGACAGGGTTGAGACAAATGAGAGTCCTTACGATTTGCCGCCAGCACTGAAGCAAGAGTTGGCGCAAATTTGGGTTGATGAGATCGAGAGCAATCGTTATCCAGACGGGGGACACGATCGGCTCAAAGGGTTGATTGCTACTTATGCTAGCGAATCTGCCGGATCTGGTGTTTCCATCCAGCCCAGCCAGATTAGCGTGGGGAATGGTTCGGATGAGTTATTGCGATCGATCTTGATTGCAACTTGTGTCGGTGGTGCGGGGAGTATTTTGGTTGCTGCGCCGACTTTTAGTATGTATGGGATTTTGGCGCAGACATTGGGAGTACCTGTAGTCAGTGTAAATCGGTCTAGCCTGAATTTTGAGGTAGATTTAGTTGCCGCTCAGAAGGCGATTACCGACACTCAAAATCCCCCAGTTCGGGTGGTATTTATGGTGCATCCCAATTCACCCACAGGTAACGCGCTGACAACAGCGGAATTGGAATGGATGCGGGGTTTACCTTCAGATATTTTGGTGGTGATTGATGAAGCTTACTTTGAGTTTAGTCAGCATACTGTGGTCGCTGAATTAGTCCAGCATCCCAATTGGGTAGTACTGCGGACATTTTCCAAGGCTTTTCGATTGGCGGCTCATCGGGTGGGTTATGCAGTCGGACACCCTCAATTAATAGCTACCTTAGAACAAGTCCGATTACCTTACAACTTGCCGAGTATTTCCCTCGCAGCGGCAGAGCTAGTATTAAAGCATCATGTATCGTTATTATCGGCGATCGCTGAAACCATGAGCGAACGCGATCGATTATCGATCGTTTTGACGGCAATTCCTGCCCTTCAGGTCTGGCGCAGTGATGCCAATTTTATCTATGTGCGGATTCAGGGAGTCCCCAATCCAGACCTATCGATGAGCGAATTGGTAATCAAGCTCAAAAGCTTGGGAACTTCAATCCGCCATACTGGTGGCGGATTGAGGATTTCCATTGGTTCTCCAGCCGAAAACCAGCGAACTGGAGCGAGAATCACCCAGTTATTAAAGTGATACTTACCCGCTCAGTTTTGGATATCGATTAGCTGGTAGCCGCTTCTGGAGACAACTTTCGAGCAGCCGAATTTGATATATTTTTTGAAATAATGCGGGGTTGAGAATCAATCGATGTTTTGGGTCAAATACTTGCTGGCTCAGAAATGCTGACCAAGGAAAAGGGACTGTGGGTGTTTCGTCTTTAGGCACAATCTTTGGTTTGTGGGAGTAGGATGGACGATTTAGCGAGCAATTTCCCGTTGGAAAACTGTGTCTCTAACCGTGATAGGGATCACTGCTAAAAGGTCGCTGATTATTATGTCTCTAATTTCTCATATTTAGTCGATCGAAGACATCCGCCATTTATCTCGGTGTTCGTGGCTGACGCGCTAGAATAGTCGTATTAATTTCGTTTAGACGTTGCGATTGTGGTTGCTACTCCGCCTCCTGCCAAAATTATCTCCTATCCAGCCAAAACAATTGATCGAGCTGACTTGGCTCTCCGGTGTGCGCCATTTCACTTAGCTCTATTTGCCAAGATGCGCTGGGAAAGTGTCTCAGTGCCGAAATTGGCTGGGGATTTGGGTGTGAATTCTGGTTATACCCGCTATCCCCTGTCAGAACTGAGTGTGGAGACAGCTACTGGTTGGTTGATTCAAGTCGGGATGTTGCGACGGGAAGTGGATGGACAAGGCTTAACTGATAGCTTCCGCTTGACTCCGCTGGGTTTGGAATTAATCGAAAAATGGGAAACGGCAGGTGGAGTATTGCCGCAAGTAAGTTTGTTCGATCGAATCAATAACTGGAGTACACGGTGGTTGCGTCTCCCTTTTTAAAATACTAAGCCCGATCACTAATAAAATTGTCCAAAAAAACACCGCCTTTGAAGGGCGGTGTTTTTTTATCAGCACAGGGGTGTGTTGGGTTTCATTCTTCAACCCAACCTACAGATCTAATTAACGGATATATTCCTTGAGAATACTATTCCGATTTGGGTGGCGTAATTTGCGAAGAGCTTTAGCTTCAATTTGCCGAATCCGTTCGCGGGTAACATTGAAGATCTGACCAATTTCTTCTAATGTTTTCATCCGTCCATCATCCAAACCATAACGGAGGCGTAAAACATCCCGTTCGCGAGGGCTTAATGTATCGAGTACCCCTTCTAAATCTTCGCGCAGTAAAGTCTTTGATACTTGATCTTCAGGCATTTCGCCATCAGCTTCGATGAAGTCACCAAGTCTGGAATCTTCTTCCTTCCCAATTGGTGTTTCTAGGGAGATTGGTAACTGGGCAGATTTAGCAATAAACCGCAGTTTTTCGATCGTCATTTCCATCCGAGTCGCAATTTCTTCTTCGGTAGGTTTACGACCCATTTCTTGAGACAGTAATTTCGTGGTTTTCTTAATCCGAGAAATAGTCTCATATAAGTGGACAGGGAGACGAATTGTCCGTGATTGATCGGCAATTGCACGGGTAATTGCTTGGCGAATCCACCAGGTCGCATAGGTCGAGAATTTATAACCTTTTTCGTGATCGAATTTCTCCGCAGCACGGATTAAACCTAGACTTCCTTCCTGAATCAAATCTTGGAAAGAAAGACCGCGATTCATGTACTTTTTGGCGATCGAAACTACCAATCGGAGGTTCGACTGTACCATCTTATCTTTAGCCCGACGACCTAAAAATAACCGATGGCGAAACTGATTGAGCGGCATTTCGGCAACTTCTGCCCACTCACGATCATTAGGTTCGCGATCTAGTTCATTGAGAAGCTTTTCACGCATCCGTTCTAGTTCGAGCAAATCAGCAATCTTCCGTGCCAATTCGATTTCTTCATCAGCACGAAGTAGGCGAATTCGACCGATTTCTTGTAAATACAATCGAATCGAATCTTCTGTAAATTGTTTCTTCTTGGTTTGAACCCGACGGCGGGAGGCTTTCACTTTTCCCAGCTTACCATCCTCGTCTTCGACATCAGATTCACCGTCAGATTCAGCCGTAAAATCGTCTGCTTCGACATCATCGTCGAGCATTACTTCGATATCGCTGTCGGCATCTTTGGTCGTTAGGGTTGCGAGCATGTCTTTAGTCTGGGTCATGTGTGGGTCCTCTTATCTCCTATGATGTAACAATGAACTAATCTAAGCACCATATTTATGCAGGCAATCATTTTGTTGCTTGCTGAATATTTTGCAATTCGGTTTGGTCGCTGGGTGCTACTCAAACTATAACGTTAGTCTTCAACTGATGACCTTTAATAGTCTTCGATCGAAGAGTATCCTCTAATGTGAGGAAAACCCTTTTGATTGTAGCTCTTATTAAAATTTCTGCCAGTTTCGATTGTTAATTAAAATATCAATTTATTTAAACTTCACTCTCATCAGTAAAGTTGCCTAGCTGGCACTTTACTCGTTGGCAAAGCCTCTCCGCTGGAGAATCGTTTCTGTCCTAGAGCATATCTAGTTCATGATTGTAGCGATCGTCAGAAATAATTTCTCACTCTCAATCCACAGTCTAACTGTTTAGTTTCGCTTTGCCCACCCTATTTGTCTTAGCAATCATGAGTTAATTTGCTGAAGTTTTAAGTAATTAGAGGTAATTAGTACTTTTAGAAGGGGGAGAGTTGGGTAGCTCGACTCCGATCACTAACCAACTCCAAACTCCAAACTCCAAACTAATTTCTCGTATGATGATGGTCGTAGCGAATCCGTGAACCAGCCCAGAGTAGCTTCTCCCGTAGGGTTTGGTAGTAGGAATAGTTGTCGCGAAGAATAATAAACTTGGCTTGGCAGTTGGCCATCTGGACATCTACGCGCTGTCCTGGCCAGATTGAAGTGCCCAATACGCCGTCATTCCAGAGCTTTGTGTTGAGTTCATAATCGCCTAACGGCCAAATACTCACAGTAGAACCTGGCGGAATCACAATTGGGCGGCTAGACAGGCTCAGAGGACAGATTGGGGCGATCGTAATTGCCGCCATACCAGAGTGGACAATTGGGCCATTTGCGGAGACATTATAACAAGTCGATCCAGTCGGAGTTGAGACGAGTAAACCATCGCCCTGATATTGATCGACGATTTCCCCATCGATTTCTAGTTCCAGAATTGAGGTGATCATTCGATCGGCCGCAGCGGGCTTAATGCACATATCATTGAGAGCGAGGAATCTCTCACTATCTGGCTCGGAATTGCGGTCATCGCCATCGTAAATATATGCCTGGAGCATCATCCGGCGTTCGATCGCATACAAGTCCTGTAACAGCCGCTCCCAGATTAATTTACCATCGATTGGCGTATCGGTATTGAATAGTTCCAGTGGTTCAGTTAGAAAGCCTAAATGTCCACCTGCATTGATCGCCAGAATCGGGATGCCATCAGGGGATAGATGGCGTGCAGCCGTGAGTGCAGTACCATCGCCACCTAAAACGATCGCCAGATCGATTTGCTTGCTTGTAGATGCCAGAAAAACGGGATAGGGATTGTCTTTCGCCCCACTCGGCCCCATCATCACATCACAACCGAGTTGTTCCAGTTGTTTGGCACATTTTTCAGCCAGAGCTTTGCTACCGCGATCTCCGGCTTTGTGAACGATGATGACGTTTTTGAGTTCCACGGGTTGGTGAATTAGTGAATAGTGGATCGTGAATAGTGGATCGTGAATAGGAAGTATATAGGAGGGTGGGTAAGAGAGAACTAGACGCAAGCGTCCAAAATACGATCCACTATTCACGATCCACGATCCACTAATGCAGAAAGTGACGCACACCTGTAAATACCATCACGATCCCTAACTCATTGGCAGCAGCGATCGAATCATTATCCCGCATACTACCACCAGGTTGAACGATCGCGGTAATTCCGGCTGCGGCTGCTGTTCTCACTGAATCATCGAAGGGGAAGAAGCCATCGCTAGCGAGGCTTGCGCCTTGAGCCTGAGTACCAGCTTGTTCGAGGGCAATTTTTGCCGAGCCGACACGGTTCATCTGTCCCGCTCCTACGCCAATCGTAGCGCGATTCTTGGTAACGACGATCGCGTTGGATTTGACGTGCTTACAAACTTTCCAGGCAAATAGTAGTTCTTCGAGTTCTGGTGCGGTTGGTTGTTTTGTGGTGACGACTTGCCAGTTAGCGGTGGTTTCGATTGCTTCATCGGCGGTTTGCACTAAGATGCCCCCAGCGATAATTTTGACATTATCATTAGATCCCGTGGCTAGATCTGCCAAGGTTAAAACGCGAAGATTTTTCTTGGTGGCGAAGATAGCCGCAGCTTCAGGAGTGCATTCAGGGGCGACGATACATTCAAGGAAGGTTTGGCTCATCGATAAGGCAGTATCGGCATCGAGGGGACGATTGACGGCAACAATTCCGCCAAAGGCTGAGGTAGAATCAGCATCATAAGCCCTGTCGTAGGCTTCTACTAAAGTATTGCCGATGGCTGTCCCACAGGGATTATTGTGTTTAATAATCGTTGCTGCTGGACTATCGCCAAATTCGCTAATAATTCGCCGTGCAGCTTCCAAATCAACTAGATTGTTGTAGCTAAGTTCTTTGCCCTGCAATATTTGGGCATTTGTCCAACCTGTCGGCATCGCGCCCGTTTGATACCAAGCTGCTGGCTGATGGGGATTTTCACCGTAGCGGAGTGATTGTAATGGTTGAGCCGAAATTTGATAAGTGGTACTTTCACTAGCTTGGGCTGCTAGATAGCCAGAAATTGCCGTGTCGTAAGCGGCGGTATGCTGGAAAGTTTCTAAGGCTCTAGCTTGGCGGAATTCGATTGAGGATTGACCGTTATTTTTGGTAATTTCTGCGAGATAATCAGCGTATCGATCGGGATTGGATAGTACCGTCAAATGGGCAAAATTCTTGGCTGAGGCGCGGAGCATGGCAGGGCCACCAATATCGATTTGTTCGATCGCATCTGCTAAACTAACCCCAGGCTTGCTAATCGTGGCGGCAAAGGGATATAAATTAACGACAACTAAATCGATCGGTCTAATTTGGTGTTGCTCCAAATCGGCTAAATGTTCGGGTAGATCTCTGCGCGCCAGAATCCCGCCGTGGATCTTTGGGTGCAAAGTCTTCACCCGTCCGCCCAAAATTTCCGGTGCGCCTGTATAGTCAGCCACCTTCATCACCGGAATCCCCGCCGCCTTCAATGCTTGGGCGGTACCCCCACTGCTGACAATCTCAAAGTCAAATTTTTCGACTAATTGACGGGCAAATTCAATTAATCCAGTTTTGTCAGATACACTTAGGAGTGCTAAACGAGTCATATACTTGGTGCTGTGTGAGGAATGGCTAGTGGCTAGTATATCGGTTTTCAGGCGATCGAAGTCAAAGACCTACCTTCGACGATCGTGATTTACGAATATACTAGAGAGTATCGAGACTTAGCTACCGCCACAATCTAGCCTCGCGCCACCGCCTGATAAGTTTAAAGCTATGACCACCTCTGCTACGAATACCGCACTACTACAAGAGATTTTTCCATTTCCACTCGACAAATTTCAGCTTCAGGCGGTAGACTCGCTCAACTTAGGCAGATCGGTTGTGGTTTGCGCTCCAACTGGTTCTGGTAAGACTCTCATTGGTGAATATGCCATTCATCGCGCCATTCGTCAGGGGCGCAGAGTATTCTATACCACCCCACTCAAAGCTTTATCCAATCAAAAATTTCGCGACTTCAAAGCAGAATTTGGGGAAGAGAATGTGGGCTTGCTCACGGGTGATATCTCGATCAATCGCGATGCTCTAGTCGTCGTCATGACCACCGAAATCTTTCGGAATATGCTCTACGGTACCCGCATCGGCGAAGTCGGTACCTCGATGATGGGTGTCGAAGCCGTGGTACTCGATGAGTGCCACTATATGAATGACAAGCAGCGCGGTACAGTTTGGGAAGAATCAATCATTTACTGTCCGCCCCATATTCAACTTGTAGGACTGTCCGCCACCGTTGCCAATAGCAAGCAACTCACCGATTGGATTAGTCTCGTGCATGGCCCCACGGATCTGATTTATTCTGATTATCGCCCCGTGCCGTTGGAATTTCACTTCGTCAACCCCAAAGGCATTCTGCCATTATTAGATCCAAACACCGCGAAACTCAATCCCAAACTCAAATCTCATCGTCCCCCAGGTAGCCGCAAACAGGAAGATATCCCCAGTATCGGTTTCGTAGTGAGCAAACTCGCCGAACGGGAAATGTTACCCGCGATTTACTTTATCTTCAGTCGGCGCGGTTGTGACAAAGCCGTCGCAGATATGGCTACCCTGCGACTAGTTAATGAAGACGAATCGGCGAGATTGAAAGTCCGCATCGATGAATTTCTCGCCAAAAATCCTGAAGCTGCGCGGGCGGGACAAGTAGAACCCCTTTATAAAGGTATTGCCGCTCACCATGCGGGAATTTTACCTGCTTGGAAGGTGTTGGTAGAAGAATTATTTACCCAAGGTTTGATC
>CASBPY010000129.1 GCA_949127675.1 Synechococcales cyanobacterium PMM_0072 | reverse complement strand
GTAGATAAATAACAGCTAGTTGTAAGCCGACGGTTAATCCGACAGCAGCTAAAAGCTGTGGATTAGAAAATAAGCCAATTTTGAATAATGAATCCCGTGACGATCGCAATGCCAAGGCGATCGCAATTTCCGAAAATGTCAGGACTGTAAATAATATTGTTTGCCAATTTCCCGTAGGTTCGATTTACCAGAACCAATAGCCAGTAAATAGACAAGTAAATCCGATCGATAGTCCAATCCAGAAAACTTCCCAGCCCATTCCTCTCGCAAAAATACTTTCTTTGGGATTGTGGGGTGGACGATTCATGATGTTTTGTTCTGCTGGTTCGACACTTAATGCTAGAGCGGGTAAACCATCGGTGACTAAATTAATCCAGAGGATTTGAATCGGTAATAATGGTAATGGCATTCCCAAAAATGGAGCCAGCAACATCACCCAAATCTCCGCTAAATTGCTGCTGAGTAAGTATTTAATACTCTTACGGATATTGTCATAAATTACCCGTCCTTCCCTCACCGCTGCAACAATGGTGGCAAAATTATCATTCAGCAACACCATGTCAGCCGCTTCTTTGGCGACATCAGTCCCCATTAATCCCATCGCAATCCCAATATCCGCCTGTCGCAATGCGGGCGCATCATTTACCCCATCTCCCGTCATCGCGACAATGTGCCCTTGCGCTTGGAGAGCTTCGACAATTCGCAGTTTTTGACTGGGAGAAACTCTAGCGTAAATCGATACTGACTGAACTCGATCTAATAATTCGGCTGCTGATAATCGATCGAGTTCGATTCCCGTAAGAACTAACTTGTTGTCAGTCATACCCAATTCCCGGGCGATATGTTGTCCGATTAAGGGATGATCGCCCGTAATCATCAAGGGACGAATCCCCGCACTCCAGCACATTTCGATCGCTGGTTTGACTTCGGCGCGTGGTGGATCGCTCATCCCGATGAGTCCGATAAATACGAGGTTTTGTTCGACTGAATTAGGCTCGATCTTTGCTGGTAATGTATCCCATTGTCGAAACGCCACCCCCAACACGCGAATACCCGTTTGCGCTAGTTGGTTATTGGCAGCATTAATTCGATCGCGCCAATCTTTGTCTAATCCTACCGCTCGATCGTGCTCCCAGACATGGCTAGCAGCCTCTAGCAAGCTACCAACCGCTCCTTTGGTAAAACCAACGTAGGCAGAGGGCGACAGGGCTGACAAGGCTCCTGTTGATTGCATAGAATGAATCGTTGTCATCCGCTTGCGATCAGAGTCGAAAGGCACTTCAGCGATGCGGGGGAAGGTAGTTTCAAGGTCATGTTTATGTAGGTCACATCGATCTGCGGCTACGACTAAAGCAACTTCAGTCGGATCGCCCAAAGTTTCACTCGCATCGTTGCAAAGTGCGCTCCCAGTCAGCAATAAATCTCGATCTGATTCTTTCCCGATTGGATCTCGTTCCAGATCGAATTTTTGTCCAGCGAGATCCAAAACCGTTACTGTCATCCGATTTTCCGTCAGGGTTCCAGTTTTATCCGAACAAATCACCGTCACCGAACCGAGGGTTTCTACCGCTGGAAGGTTGCGAATCAGGGCGTGCTGTTTGAGCATTCGCTGTGCGCCAATTGCCAGGGCGACGGTCACGATCGCCGGAAGTCCTTCAGGTACTACCGCAACCGCCATACTTACTCCTGTCAAGAACATCACTTGTAAATCTTCACCGCGTAACAAGCCGAGGATGAAGATTACGCCAACCAGAATTGAGGAAGCAATAATCAGTTTTTGTCCGAGTCGATCGAGTCTTTTTTGTAAGGGAGTAGCCGTTTGCGCTACAGACTGGACGAGATGGGCGATCTGACCCAATTCGGTATTCATTCCCGTCTCCGTGACTACCGCTTGACCGCGCCCATAAATGACCGTGGTGCCCATGTAAACCATATTCACGCGATCGCCCAAGGGTAATTCTTTCTGCCCCAGTCCACGCGTATACTTATCGATCGCGGTTGCTTCACCTGTCAACGCCGATTCAGCCAATCGCAAATTCACACTTTCCAGCAGCCTCCCATCGGCGGGAACTGCGTTTCCCGTCTCCAACAGCACGATATCTCCTGGTACTAAATCACGGGCTGATGTTTCCTGAGATTGTCCCGCACGAATTACCCGCACCTTGGGCACAGCCAGCTTTTTCAAGGCAGCGATCGCTTTTCCTGCACGATATTCTTGATTAAACCCGATCGCGGCACTTAGCACGACGATCGCCAGAATTGTCACTGTGTCTTTATAGTCGCCTAAAAATGCCGACGCGATTGCTGCAACCAGCAAAATCAGCATGGTAGAAGCAGTTAACTGTTCCCAAATTATTTGCCAAGGACGCTTTAACCCACGTTCGACTAGTTCATTGACTCCAGACTGCAATCGATGGCTGACTTCATTTTGGGTTAACCCATTGGCTGCATCTGTTTGGAAATGTTCGACAACTTGCTTTGCTTTTAGCTGATACCAATTACTCAATTTCTACTAGTCTCCAAGTAGTTTAGATCTCTGGATCTCGCGATTTTAAGTTTGTATTTCTCAGTCTATCGAATATTTGTGAGGATTCTGTGAAGACTAAGTACTTAGCCACATCCAAATATTCCCAAATTATCTGCCAGCGGTTAAAATATTATTGTGAGGGAAGCCAGGGCTGTTTCATTCTGGTGAGGAGGGTAGATTTTGTTGAGAGATTGCTCGTAAATATCGCAAAATACTTGCATAAACCTACCCCTACAAATTCTAAACTAATTGAACTTAGAGCTGATTCACGCTGGAGGTTAGCTTGTGTTTAAGCAACAATTCCTACGCCTAGATGGGTTTACCAGAGCAGAACGGATTGGGCTGACTTATCGTGTCAGCGAGGCAATTAACCAAGCAGGAGCTTGGATTACTGACTTTCACCAGTACTCGAATATTCTCATCTGCATCAACTTTCAGGTGCCGATTGTTAACTTGGACAAACTTGCTGCAACGCTGCAAGAGACAGATTTGCAGTTGAGCCAAGAGAGCTTGGCTCAACTTATGCCTGATCATGACTCAATGCTGAAAGAGCAAGAGCTAATCGGGACATTGCAAATTACCTTTATACACAACGAACCCGACTTACTCCGAGATGTACCTGCTGTTCCAGGATAGGGGCGGGGTGTAGTGAGTCCACTCGCTCGGTTAATAAAGCCAAGGAATTAGTTTTTTGACATTCGCTCGATAGGCATCATATTCAGGAAACTTATGATTTAGCCATGCTTCTTCTTTTCTAGCTTTAATATCAAAAAACAGTAGCAAAACTACCGCACCGATCGCATGGGTTAAACTCCATTGCCAGAAACTATAGGCGATCGCTAGCGAAATTACGCTACTATATATGGGATGTCTAACCACTCCATAAGCCCCCATTCTCTAAGTTGGTTCATATTATTAATCCTTAACTAATTATTTTAATTTAAAAATCTAAAGACTGAATATTACTGATGGTTAGCGACGGTTTGCCATTCCTGAACTACAGATGGTGAAACGGATAAATGTACAGGTTCATTGCCTGTAGTTGGAATAGTTAATTCGATCGGAATTGCTGTCGGTAATTCGGTG
>CASBPY010000128.1 GCA_949127675.1 Synechococcales cyanobacterium PMM_0072 | reverse complement strand
GTTGACACTCCTCGACCTGAAGGTACGAGGATTCTTGGCTCAACGAAACCACTTAGATTAGATACCTTGCAGTGTCTAACCCAGAGCTGGGATTCTCCCCAAGCGTTACTTAGGGTATGCCCTACCCTAGTTGGATTGCTCCAAGTCCTTTATAAAAATATCTCTACTCAATTAGATTTTTGGCTGAAGTAGCAATCGAACAGCCAGATATCTCTGAGATCAACTAATTTAGCAGCTTAAATGTATGGACGTGGATAGTAGATTGGCGCACTCTATGCAGACATTTTCTGGCTCTCTGACTAGTATTGCTGCCGAACGCCACACGATCGAGCAATTGCTAGAAATTGGGGTTGCCCTATCTGATTGTCTGGATTTGTCAGAACTACTCGATCTGATCTTGACGAAAAGTCGCGAAATTACCTGTAGTGATGCGGGTAGTGTCTATTTAGTCGATCGATCTCAGGCTGAACCACAATTAATCTTTCGAGCGGCTCAGACAGAATCGCTGCCCGATCTTGCCTTTGAATTAACTACTATTCCCCTCAATCCTGAAAGTTTAGCTGGATACGTCGCTACAACTGGGGAGATCCTAAATATTTCCGACGCATACGCATTGTCAGAACATCTGCCGTACAAATTCGATCGACATTTCGATCTAGCCTACGCTTATCGGACTGTATCTGTCCTGGTACTGCCGATGCAAAATCGGGATGGTGAAACAATTGGCGTATTACAATTGATCGATCGTAAGCTCAGTGCCGATCTACGGATTACGCCTGAAAATGCCCTGTCGATTACTAAATCTTATTCAGAATGGGAACAGCAGATCGTCCGCTCTCTGGCTTCTCAAGCGGCGATTTCGATCGAGCGCAATCAGTTATTAGATAGTATTGAAGATCTATTTGCCGGATTTGTGACGGCATCTGTCCAAGTGATTGAAAACCGCGATCCGACTACGGCGGGACACTCAGAGCGAGTTGCCAAATTGAGTGTGAGATTAAGTGAGGAAGTTAATAGTGTTGGATCTGGGGAGTTACAACTAATCCAATTTAGCGATCGACAACTTCGAGAAATTCGCTATGCGGCTCTACTCCACGATTTTGGTAAGATTAGCGTCCCCACCGAAATCATCCAAAAAGCCAAGAAACTTTATCCCCACCAACTTACGGAAATCAATCACCGTTTCAACTTATTACGTCGCACCTGGGAATTAGAATCTAGCCACCAAAAAAATAATTATTTGTTAAATCCACCATTAGGATTTCAACATCAATCAGGTGATAACTGTTTGCACTGTGGTTATTTGCAACAGTTAGATCTCGATTTACAAACTAGGCTCGATAGATTGCAATCCTACTGGGAGTTATTAAATCAGCTCAACGAACCAAATGTAATTTCCACACCAGAATTTGCCGAAAAACTAGATACTGTGATCGCTGATCTTCAGCAACTAGCCAAATATAATTATCTAGACTTAGATGGTAATTTCCAGCCATTACTAACTACTGAAGAAATCGAACAACTCTTGATTCCTAGAGGTACACTTACCCTAGCAGAACGTTTAATCGTTGAATCACATGTCAGTCACACCTACGATTTCTTGTGCAAAATTCCTTGGACAAAACAGCTCCAATCTGTGCCACAAATTGCGGGTGCCCACCATGAAAAATTGGATGGTAGTGGTTATCCAAATCGGTTAACTGCGGTGAAAATTCCGATCCAGTCACAAATTATGGCGATCGCAGATATCTATGATGCCCTCACCGCCAGCGATCGCCCATACAAGCCGAAATTATCACTCGATCGAACTTTAGCAATTCTCCACCAAGAAGCGGGTGCAGGTAAGCTGAATACTAATCTTCTAGCGTTGTTTGAGCAGCGTCAAGTCTACTCAGTTTTGAGTGATCTAAATTAACCCTAACTAGACTACTTTTATCCTGATAAGTAACAAAATTATTGAATAAGGTTAGAGCATATCAAAATCGGCAGTAGCCAGTGTAAAATACCGTGAAGATTGAAAAAATTACCAACAGCATGGAATATGTTTCGATCGGATTGTCCTTTTTAGGAACTATCACGGCGATGGCGACTCAGCAAATTGCTTATGTTTCCGCACCCTTGGCACTTTCAGTCTCATTAAGTTTACTAAATCGCCAAAGAGCATTAAGCAACGCAAATCAGCAGATTACACGTTTAGAACAACTGATTGCTAGTGCTGATCGATCAACAATCGATCGCATAGAAATCTTGCAGCAATCACTAGCAACGGTATCCCTAAATTCAATAGCAGCAAACAATCAGCAAATAGTAGATATCTGTAATCGGATCGATGATTTGGACTACAGTATTGGAGATTTAAAGGATAATAATTTCATATTAACAAGTCGATTAGAAGATTATCAACAGTATAATATCCTCACCCAATCAGCTTTATCTTCCGCGCTCAATACTAATAATTTAGGTCAAGAGATTGTAGATCATTCACCCAAATATGAATATGAATTAGTATTTGATCGAGCACAAAGTAGGCAAGCTTTGCTCGAATCACTAGCATCAGTAGAAAATCGTTTAATTTTAGTCTGTCCTTGGCTTTGTCATCATGGCTTTGATATCGAAATTCAAAATCAGTTTGAAAAGTTGCTAAGTAAAGGAGTAACGATCGAAATTGGATATGGCAAGCTCAGTGATATTGAAAAGGGTAAATTAACAGGACTCTTCTACAATACTCTTAAACAAGCAACATTTCTAGCTAATAAATATCCAAATTTCAAGCTCAAACTGATTGGTACCCATGAAAAGTATCTTGTTTGCGATCGATCTTTTGCGATGTTAGGTAGTCACAATTTCTTAACCTCTGGAGTTGGTGAAGAGCGTGAAATCGGGATCAGAACAAC
Organism: Synechococcales cyanobacterium PMM_0072; assembly: GCA_949127675.1. GTDB lineage: Bacteria > Cyanobacteriota > Cyanobacteriia > Cyanobacteriales > Chamaesiphonaceae > Chamaesiphon. The sequence continues at coordinate 4,504 of CASBPY010000128.1, read as the reverse complement.
CGATCCAGCTTTAATCGAGCGATTGATCGAAAGATACGAACAAGCTCTCGATCGAGAGTTATCTTACGCTTTAAATTGATTGTAAGTTAACGTCCCTGTAAAACTCGATCGACAGTCAACTCTAAATTACCTAGTATAGTTAAAGCAATCAGAAGCAAGGAATTGTTCTAGTGTCATTTTCTGGGTAGCAACAGTCATCCCAACACCTCTGGCAAGAGTATATTCACAATCCTAACATTTCCGCTGTGCAGAACCGAACCTGTTCAAGTACCATGATCGAGCAAAAAATTGGCACAATAGAAGGAATAAGATTTATTACCCAATCGCTAACTGAACTATGAAACTGTCCAGACTAGGTTACTCGATCGCGGCGATCTTTTTGACAATTGTGACCTGCTTTGCTTCACCTGCATTTGCCGCAGTGCCAATAGCTGCCATCGCCAATGACAATGGTGGTAGCAGCTTTGTCAGCAAAGCTGTTGAGTTGGTTGGATCGGCAGTGGTGCGGATCGATACTGAGCGCACAATTACGGGGCGTACCGACCCATTTACTGGCGATGAGGCGATGACGGGTTTGTCCCATCCTCAATTAGTTCGCGGTCAGGGTTCGGGCTTTATTATCGATCGAGACGGGATTATCCTCACCAATGCTCACGTTGTCGATCGAGCTGATAAAGTGACGGTGATTCTCAAGGATGGACGGAGTCTGGAGGGTAAGGTGCAGGGTGTCGATCCAGTCACCGATCTAGCAGTAGTAAAAGTAACGGGTGCAAAGAATCTACCGATCGCTCAAATGGGTGACTCTGATATTATTAAAGTCGGAGATTGGGCGATCGCGGTTGGCAATCCATTTGGGTTGGATAATACTGTTACTCTGGGGATCGTGAGTACGCTGAAGCGGGCTAGTGCAACCGTCGGGATGACCGATAAGCGGCTCGATTTCATCCAAACTGATGCAGCAATCAATCCTGGTAATTCCGGTGGCCCCCTGCTCAATGCTCGTGGACAAGTAATCGGGATCAATACTGCGATCCGTGCCGATGCGATGGGGATTGGCTTTGCGATTCCAATCAATAAAGCGAAGACAATTTCGACTCAATTAGCACGGGGGGAAAAAGTTTCCCATCCCTATCTCGGTGTTCAAATGGTCACGCTCACCCCAGAAATTGCGGCTGAAAATAACAACGATCCCAATTCACTATTTCAAATTCCTGAAGTTAATGGCGTATTAGTCGTCAAAGTGCTGCCAAATACCGCCGCATCGATCGCTGGAATGCGCCGTGGTGATGCAATTATGGAAGTTAATGGGGAGGTAATTCGTGATGCAACTCAGTTGCAAGATGTGATGGAAAATAGTTTGGTAAGCAAGCAAATTCAAGTCCGCATTTTGCGGGATGGCAAAAATCAGTTGGTTAAAGTTACACCAAAAGATTTGAATTCTTAGACTGCAAATATATAGTAGGGGTAATTCATGAATTACCCCTACCCATTAATTTGATTCGATTCTAGGTAGTGAGTTGAAATTCACTCAATCGTCGATCGATCTGTTGATAACAAACTGGCGGCAAAACTTGGAGATTTTGACACCAACCGATATCTAGATTTGAGCCTGACTCGATCGCAAAAACTAGCTCTGCTGCTGGTTGATAATCAGCTACAGCGGCGAGGATCGGATCGATCGAATCATTTGGCACCAACCATTCTTGGAGATAGATTGACAACTGCGGTTGAGGGATATATCGAAAATTCAGACTTGGCTCCGACACCTCTCTTGAGTGACGGTCAGAATCATCCATAAGAGCAATCGAGCTACTAATGACTATGACTCCCCGATCGAGATTTAAGAAACCTTGCCAAGCCTGATAGCCAATCCACAGCGAGTTTTGCACGAAGAAATTGGTGCGGCGATCAGGGTTATAGTGCCGCATGAGTAGATGCAAGGATAGTGAGTGGGGGGATTTTGGCGAGGATACCTTGTTTCAAGGGTGCGGGACGTTCCTTCCAGGGCAAATCCCCCGTTGGATGCTGATAGTATTTTTCGGCACAGTCAAGAATGTTGCTGAGTGGAACAGTGGAGTCCTGCGTGGCAACGTCACCGAATAAATAAGTATGCTTTCCTGCCCCTGCAAAAGAAATCGCACAGGAGCGACTACAGGCACTCATACAACCAACGGCGTGAATCGGAAATTTTGCCGCCAAGTCCCAATCTTCGTGCAGAGCTTGGAGTTCTTGAAGCAATAACTCGCCCTGGCTGACACCAACGCGCTGACCATCTTGCCACTTACTACCGCAAGTGGTACAAACAAATAAACAATGTTGTGGGTCCACCTAATACCTCGTAGGTTAAATTAACTGATCTGTAGCTACTGGTGGGCGTTCTGACTTTGAGAATACTAGATTTGTATTCCATTACAGTTGCGGGACAGTGCTGGATTTTCACCAATCTTTCCCCATTACTTCAAGTGGCTGTTCCCCACTTGAACCAGAATTTTCATTATACAGGTCTTGGGGAAGTGTGGGAGACTGGGAGTAAACTCTAACCCCGAAAGCCCAAAGCCTAAAGCCTAAATTGGTTTCAACGTTGGAATGCCCACGTTACGGGGATAATAGGGATGGGTATTGGCTGTTTTATGGATCCAAATACAGTGGCGAATACTGTTGCTGATAGGAGTGGTGAATCGATCGATCTTACTAATTTCCCCGCCTAGTTTCGCCACTGCTAGTTCGAGACTTTCGGCTTCCTCTTCTGTCCAGTTACCCCGATAGAGAATTGCTGTTCCACCTATTTTGACTAATGGCAAGGCATATTCAGCACAGATATTTGCAGATGCTACCGCCCGAATTAGGGCGAGATCGTATTGGTGACGGTGTTCTTTTGCTTGCCCTACTTCTTCGATTCGGCTAACTAATGGATGAACGTTTACAAGGTTTAGTTCTGGAGTAATTTCTTGAATAAATCCAATTTTTTTGGCAGTAGAATCAACTAAAGTTAGCTGCCAATCTGGTCTAGCGATCGCCAGTGGTAAGCCAGGAAATCCAGCTCCAGTGCCAATATCAATCACTTTTAATGCTATCGAATCATTAATTAAAGTGCCAACACCCCGCAGGGAATCCCACAAATGTTTTTCCCAAAATTCTCTGGGTTCGGTAATTCTAGTCAGATTTAATTTTTGGTTAGCAGTAATTACAGCTAAATATAAAAGTTGTAATTGCGATCGCTGTTGTTCGGTTGGACACCAATCGATCGTTTCTTGCCAAACTTCATCCATATCTGGCAACTGATCTGAGCTAGAGCTGGAGGGAAGATTCATGTAGTTAGTGAATAATGAATAACAATCGATTATTTAATGCTTTTGGGAAACAACTAGAATAACACCGAGTGAAATAGCCGCCAATCCAATTAGTTGAGTCAAGACAATTGACTCGCGAAACCAAAAGTGACCTAATAAAACCGAGAAAATATAACTGAGCGAAATTGCTGGAGCTGCAACACTCAAGTTGACACGAGTAAGTAGTAGGATGTAGACGATCGCTCCCAGGGCATAGCAAGTTAATCCCACTAATAATTCTGGGGTAGTAACAATACTCAGGACGTGATTTAGGGCATTTCCCATTTCAACTTTACCCAGCTTTGATGCGCCGAGCTTGAGGAAGAATTGACCGAATACGCCAGCTAAAATCGAGAGCAGTAGTAAACTTAGTTCGGGTAAGGTCACAATTAAATCCTAGAGTACGAAGTATACAAATCTATTACGGCTCGGTTAAGCCAATATTTAGATCTGTAGGTTGGGTTGAAGAATGTTGGCAGAGCCTCTCCTTCAGGAGACAACCCAACACACTCAGCTAGCTTATCATCTCGATCGCGATCGACGCTAATCGAGATCTAGCCAGCAATTCTCATACTAACTAGTCAAGCCGTCGAGACTCGGGTATTGTGGTTGCTAATCGCGGTAAGGAAGTGACTTGCCAGAGAGAGTAGCGTAATCTAATTAAATGTTGGATATACTCTACATACTGTTTCCAAGTGACTTTGCTGGCACCTATCCGCCGCTCTCTAAACACATATCCTGTCTCGGCAATCCGCCTAATTTGACCTCTAGCCACAACTTCAATCAAGATCTTATAACCAATTGGACTGAGCGGTTGATTGGCAATAGCACTACGTTTTACCATAAAGTAACCACTCATCGGATCGGAAAGACGACCAATTACTTCGGGTAAAATGATTAAACCTAGTACTTGTGCGCCACGAGACAGGAGCCGCCGCACTAGACTCCATTCACTCACCCCACCTCCGGTGATATTTCGGCTAGCCACTGCCAATTCAGCACCTTGGGTCATTTCTGCCCATAGTTGCAGCAGAAGTTCTGGGGGATGTTGTAAATCGGCATCAATCACGCCTAAAATCTCTCCCCTTGCCGCTTGCCAGCCCCGAATTACCGCTGTTGATAGTCCTCGCTCTGTTTCTCGTCGGATTACTCGTAATTGGGGGTAGGTAGAGATT
>CASBPY010000127.1 GCA_949127675.1 Synechococcales cyanobacterium PMM_0072 | reverse complement strand
TGTTGCGATCGCGCATATTGGACTACAGCTTCTGCCAACGGATGTTCGGAATTTTGTTCGACAGATGCGGCTAGTTGTAATAGTTTGAGTTCATTATTATGAGCGATTCGATCGACTGTCACAAAATCCGTGACAGTCGGTTTGCCCTGAGTTAAAGTCCCAGTTTTATCGAGGACGATTATCTGCAATTTATGGGCTAGTTCTAGGCTATCAGCACCTTTAATTAAGATCCCGTTTTCAGCACCTTTACCCGTACCGACGAGGATCGATGTCGGTGTTGCTAATCCTAACGCACAAGGACAAGCGACAATTAACACCCCGACAGTTGTCGTCAGTGCCAATGTGACATTGCCCATGATGTTGTACCAAATGATAAAAGTGAGGATCGCGATCGCGATTACTACAGGTACAAACCAGCCGGTAACGCGATCTGCCAACTTTTGAATCGGAGCTTTGGAGCCTTGCGCTTGCTGTACCAATTTGACAATCTGAGCGAGGAAAGTATCTTTCCCGATCCGCGTTGCGCGAAATTTAAAGCTGCCAGTTTTATTAATTGTCGCCCCAACTACCTCAGATCCAGGTTGCTTTTTCGCCGCGAGACTCTCGCCCGTCACCATTGCTTCATCGACAGTCGAGCTACCCTCAATTACTTCACCATCAACGGGAATTTTTTCACCTGGGCGGACTAAGATCATATCGCCAAGCAGAACTTCAGCAATCGCTACTTCCAATTCTTGCCCATTGCGGATAATTCGGGCTGTTTTTGCTTGCAATCCCATCAGTTTGCGAATCGCTTCGGAAGTTTGTCCTCTCGCCCGATTTTCAAACAAGCGTCCGAGCAGAATTAACGTAATTACAACTGCCGCAGTTTCATAGTAGACGCTTGGCTCGAGTCCTTGATCAATCAAAATATCAGGAAAGATCGTCACAAATAGCGAGTAGAAATAGGCAGCACTAGTACCCAAAGCAATCAGGGTATCCATCGTTGAAGCATGACGTTTGAGGGCTTTCAAACTGTTGACATAAAAGGATTTACCACACCAAAACTGGACGGGGGCAGTCAAGATCGCTTGAAACCAAGAGTTGTGCAGCCACATTGGAATCAACGGGACAGATAACCCTGTCATCATCGGGATCGAACCAATTACTAAAATCGCGCTGATGATGCCCCCCGTCCAAACCTTGCGCTGCAAGTCGCGTGACTCCGCTTGCCTGGTTTTTCGTTCAGCATCGTTATCGCCATTTAACACGTCCTGCTCTTGGATTGGCTCGGCAGAGTATCCCGCTGCCACAACAGCAGCCTGAATTGCAGCTACATCGGTTTGGGCTGGGTTGTAGGTGACGCTGGCACGTTCGATTCCGAAATTGACGTTGCTTTCGCTCACGCCTGGGACGGTACGAATGGCAGACTCAATGCTACTAGCACAGGCGGCACAACTCATCCCGCGTAGCTTCAATGTTGTGGTGTTCATATTTATATTAGAGAATGAAGAAATCTCTCGTTGGCGGAGCCTTGCCTTTGGCATTACGAAACGAAAACCGGATCATGACAAAATCTAATTTTTAGTTATTTAAACCTGAAGTTGGATATCTAAATTTATAAATTTATTGAATATTCTTACTTTTATCGATTATCTCAAATCTAGATGAAATTCAGATGAAATCAGTACGAAAATTTGAATCTTATCGCGATCAAACTTATTTGAGGCATTCTTCAAGAGAATGCGATCTGATCGATTGGAGAGCGCATTTGACATAGGGATTATGGTTAAAGTATTGATATCGATCGGTATTCGCGATCTCGAACCTCATCATCGATACATCCAATTTTCAGCCTATGCTTAATAGATAATCCTACTCACCCACCAGCTTGAATGATGATCGTTTGATTTTTAGTTTGAATTGATTGACTACGAAACAAATCTTAATTAATTAAAATTATTTGATTGTGTATTCATACATTGACAAACTTGCCAATTATCAATTATTCAAGTACTCAGCCATTCCCGATCTTCTAACTCTTGTTGAGGCAATAACAACGTCGCTTCAATTTCTGCCCGAATTGCTGCTGTGACTTCACAGTTACTATTCAAGCAATCGAGTAGTAGTTGATTGGCAGCGTAATAAGATTGCAATACCTGTTGTTGCTCGGTACTAAATTTCCAGGGATGATGAATATTGCGGTAATGATTCCTCGTATTTCTCAATTGATCTGATGCCCAGACCAAAAATTCTTGCAGATAGGGATCTTGAGCGACTAAAGCATCGATCTGTTGCTTCATCAACTGCACTAGTGAATCCGCACTTCGCAACATCGCCGCCGTTAATAGGAAGACTTCGCGCCAGTGCGGATCTGCAATATGCCCGACTAACCCTTCTAGCGATCTTTCTAATCCCTGAAGATTATGACTAGCAACAATTTTTCGAGCCGTGAAATATTCTTGAAATGCCAGATAAGAAAACGAAAAAATTCCCTGCGCTCGTTCTGTAAGTAACCCGTGTTGAGCCTCGATCGATTTCAGCATCGCTTCACTTTCGAGTTGGAGTTCCTCTGGTTCTAAATTCGCCCCTGGCAAATTGCCTAAATAGTCGCCAATGTATTGTTCAATCGCCCGCTGCTCAAAAAAGTATTCCCCTTTTTCAAAGGTGACAGCCGCAAGTTGACTCAGCATTTTGAGTTTTTGGGGTAATAAAAACCCCCGATAGACATCATCCCGGCTAATGCCTTTAGCTTCATCCCATTTGCCCAACAGCAAATCTAATCCTTGCTTATAAAACTCTGTCCGTTTAGTCGGAAATTTATCCTGCCCATGAAACACCCAACAAGCAAGATGGAGAAACAGTGGCGTGACTACCAGTTGGCGAAACTGCCAGTTTTCTGGTAAGTCCAATTTCTGCATAAACTGAATCGATTGTGATGCTCCAGCTTGCGGTGTCCCCCTCGCAAATACTCCAAACCACTTTTGAGCAAAGGTAGCAATTTGAGCTTGGCTAAAAGGGGCGATTTCCACGTCAGTAAAGCCGCGCAACTGGAGCTTTTGGGTGGCGGTGCGGCAGGTTGCTACAAACTGATTTTTGTAATATTTTTCGGAGAACTTCCGAATTTCTCTCAAGACGGCGATCATGTCTTGGTTCAACACTTCATCCATCCCATCTAGCAACAGCAGGACTCGACCAGCGTGCAGCAAAGTTTCTAGCACAGATAAACTCGGAATTCCTGTGGCGATAAATGCCTGGTGAATATAATCTAGGAGGCTAAATTTGCCATGTTCCCGTGACTCCTCGGCAAAATCCCGCAGGGTAATAAAGATCGGCACTCGATGGATCGCGAAGGCATCCCGATTACACTGAATCGCCAGATGTTGGAGAAAGGTGGTCTTACCAACCCCAGGTTTTCCCAGTAACCTGAGCTTTGAGTAAGTTTCAACTACCTGCATTCCAGGGAGTTGTTTTTGGTCTACTGCGCCCATCCCGACTCGATCAAATTCGGTAGGTTCGATATTCTGGAAGTCGGAAATCTCTA
>CASBPY010000126.1 GCA_949127675.1 Synechococcales cyanobacterium PMM_0072 | reverse complement strand
TATATCATGTTTCCTGACAATTCTCCCAGTGATGGTTCTAGCGAACTGCCCATCTCAAACCAGCCATCGAGACAAGGAGATGTTGTCGAAATTGATATCACCGATGTCAACGATAGTGGTGAAGGAGTTGGGCGCGCGGGAGATCGAGTCGTATTTGTCCCCGATACAGTTACAGGCGATCGAGTTGTCGCTCGACTAGTCACCGTCAAACGTCAATACTCCCACGGTAAACTACTCGAAGTTTTGACTGCTTCACCGCATCGAGTCCGCCCTAGCTGCATCGTCGCGGACAAATGCGGCGGTTGTCAGTTGCAGCATATCGACTATGACTACCAGTTAATCGCTAAAGAAAATCAGGTATTGCAAGCACTCAAGCGGATCGGTAAATTTACCGCGCCGCCTGTCGCACCCATTGTCGGCGCACAGGGAAATTTTGCCTACCGGAATAAAGTTACCTATCCCCTGGGCGTAAGCGACTCAGGCAGTGTTAAGGCTGGTTACTATCGCAAAGGTACTCATCAAATCGTCAATCTCAATCAGTGTCCCGTCCAAGATGAGCGGTTGAATCCACTCCTGGCTGAAATCAAGCAAGACATCCAAGATCGGGGTTGGCAAATATATCAACCAGAAAGCAAGGGAGCCAGAGAACCAGGCTTGCGCCGCACTGGTGTCCAAATCATCGTCAGTCAGTACCAAGAGGAAGAACTCACCGTCACGGGTATTCCCAAACCCAAACTGCGGAATCGTCCCACTATTACCAAAGTTACCGATATCCCCGATACCCGCCCTAAATTCCGCCATCTGCTGATGCGAATCGGTCGGCGGACAGGCGAAATTCTGCTAACCTTAGTCGTCACGGATTTTGATATTCCCGATATCGAGGGACAAGCACAGCGATGGATGCAACGCTATCCGATGCTAGTCGGAGTCTGTCTCAATCTCAATAGTCAATCTACCAATAATATCTTTGGTACCGAAACTCGCTGTATTGCAGGGCGCGATTATGTCTGCGAGACTTTTGGTAATTTACAATTTCAGCTCAAAGGTGATACTTTCTTTCAGATCTATACCGAGCAAGCTGAAACGGTGCTGAATATGATTATCGATCGAGCTAAGTTCACAGGGGGCGAAACCCTGATCGATGCCTACTGTGGGATTGGGACTTTTACCCTGCCATTATCAAAACGAGTCAAGAAAGTAATTGGACTAGAAGTTCACGCTGCGTCAGTAGTTCAAGCTCGGTCGAATGCAAGGCTCAATAGTATTAATAACATCGAATTTCGGACTGGCGCAGTCGAAGAACTATTGCCAGAAATTGACGTTCAAGCAGATGTTGTCCTCCTAGATCCACCTCGAACTGGATGCGATCGGGCTGTCCTCGATGCCCTCACTGCCATGCAGCCAGCTCAGATCATCTACATCAGTTGCAAACCTGCAACCCTCGCCAGAGATCTCCAAATCCTCTGTGAGCAAGGCAACTATCAGCTCACCCATGTCCAACCCGCTGATTTCTTCCCCCAAACCTCTCACGTCGAATGCGTCGCCTTCCTCACCAGAGGCGAAGCTCTAGCTTAAAATTGATCATCACGCTCAAAATAACTCTGGATCAGGGCAATTCATGAAGTGCCCTGATCCTTGAAAATCCCCTCCTCGGAGGGGTGCCCGTTAGGGCGGGGTTGGTCTCTTATTGCAAGATCTAAAACCCGTTACGACCCCAAACAACCATCGAAATCGACCAAGTAAATAGTACTAACAGTGAAACCCAGCCTAGTGTAAGGATATCCATAGCTTTATTTAGAATAATATTTTTATACCTGCAACTATCATAATCTTTTCCTGGCATAGTTAGCAATCAACCTGAATTGATGCTCATACAGTGTTAATCCCCTGCTAACTGCTGTACCTTCACTAATAGTTCCTGACTCAACTTAGCAAAGGCTTTAGAACCAGCAGAGCCAGGATTTTCGATTACCACAGGCTGAAAACTATCGATCGCCTTGGCTACATTTACATCCATTGGAATCCGATTTTGAAATATTTTAGCAGCTTCAAAATCTTGGGTTACTCGCTGCATGACTTGCTCATAATAACGAGCAAATAGGGTGCTGCCAGATAGGATGAAGACGATGCCTAACAAACTACTCTCTAGACAATTTTTATCACCTTCATGTGTTGCTCTCAGCTTAGTAATCCGGCGTTCTAATAGCTGCATCCCAACTAAAGATAATGGTTCTGGACGAGCTGGCATCAGATAGAAATGACTAGCCATAATCCCACTTCTGGTTAGAAGATTGTAGCCAGGAGCGCAGTCAAGAATGATAAAATCATAATCATCAATAATCGGAGCTAGAATATTTTTGATCAAACAACCTTCAAATTCATTCCAGACATCGACAAAATCTATGTAAGGATTTTCGACTGTTTCTTGATGGAGTTTCTCAGATACTAAGAACTCATCGTAAATGTCAATATCTCCAGCCAATAAATCTAAGCCTTTGACCCAACAGACATCCTTCGTAATTAGATCTTTTGTTTCAAATTTATAGCGACTACTTGGTTTGAGAACTTTAGCGATCGAATAGCTAATTGTTTTCTTTTCACGGCGAATTTTGGCAAAATCTTGAGGTGTGACTAGGCTCAAAGTCGCACTAATTTGGGTGTCGAGATCGACAACTAAGACGCGCTTGCCATGTAACTTGGCTAGACAAGCTGCTAAATTGACGGTGAGGGTGGTTTTACCGACACCTCCTTTCATATTGACAGTGGCAATGACGATTCCCATGATGTATCTAAAACAGCTCTCTGACTTCTGTGTGAGGCTCGGATTCAATCCGCGACCGCTACATATAATAGTCGGTTTCGATCGCCTTGAGGTCGAATTGAAACTTTTTGACTACTCCTCGCCGTGAACGGCGGGGATTCCCTAGCTTCACAACTAGGTTTTCTGCTTCTTACCCTTACGGGGTTTAGCACCAGCCTTAACAGATTTACTCTGTTCGGGTCTTACAGTTGCTCCACAGACTGAAACGGCAAGCCCTGCCGCCAAAATATTATTTGCCGCATTCACATCTCTGTCATGGTTAGCCCCACACTCAGGGCATTCCCACTCTCTGATATTCAACGGCAACTTATCGACAACATGTCCACAATTCCCACACCGTTTAGAGCTAGGAAACCAGCGGTCAATTTTAATCAGTTCTCGCCCATACCACTCGCATTTATATGCAAGTTGACGGATCAGTTCGCCCCAACTCGCATCGCTGATAGCAAGAGCAAGTTTATGGTTCTTTACCATGTTTTTGATAGCCAAGTCCTCAACCACAATCGTTTGGTTTTCACGTACCAGTTGAGTCGTCAGCTTATGCAAAAAGTCTTTCCGAGCATCAGTAATTTGGGCATAGACCCTAGCCACTTTAATTCGTGCTTTGTATAGGTTGTTACTCCCTTTTTGTTTGCGGGACAATGCCTTTTGTACTCGTTTCAACTTCTTACGGAGTTGTTTAAAGTGCTTGGGATTATTGACTTTATCGCCGTTGCTAGTGGCAATCAGGCTAGTTATCCCAACATCCAAACCGATAGATTTATCGGATTTTGGCAGTTGAGGAATATTTGTATCTACCAACAAGGAGGCAAACCACCGACCGCTAGCATCCAATTTAATGGTGATAGTAGATGGTTCGCAACCTTCGGAAATCTCCCGACTCCACCGAATCGGCAAAGCTTCAAGACACTTAGCCAAGAATACTTGACCATCCTTCCAGCGAAAAGCCGACTTGGTAAACTCAGCACTGCCGCCGTTACTCTTCTTCTTGAAGTTAGGGTATTTCGCCCGACCAGCAAAGAAGTTGGTAAACGCTGCTTGAAGGTGTCTGAGTCCTTGTTGAAGCGGCACACAGCTAACATCGTTGAGAAAGTCAAGATCTTCCTCTTGTTTCCAACTTGTCAGCATGGAGGATGTTTGGTTATATCCAACACGCTCTCGTCGCTCATACCAAGCCTCAGTTTTAATAGACAAAGCTTTGTTGTACACTAGTCGCGCACACCCCATTGTCCGGCGCAAGAGACTTTCTTGCTCGGTGGTGGGGTAGAAACGATAGCGATAGGCTTTTTCCATTTTCACATTCTACCATGTTGTTTGTAAGATTGATAGTGCTAGTCTTTAGCG
>CASBPY010000125.1 GCA_949127675.1 Synechococcales cyanobacterium PMM_0072 | reverse complement strand
CGGTACTGCACTTGGACTGATCATAAGTGCGGCACCGTCTCTACGGGTTAATTTTGAGCCAAGAAAATTAAATATTCTCTTCCTACCTGAGAAATAATGACACTAGGGAGGAAGCAAGATAAATTAGCTTTTTCCGAGAGAAATCGAAACTGAGCCAGTCACAACTAGAATTGCTCCCAATAATCCGAGTGAAGTAATCTGTTCTGGTACGACTAATCCAGGTGCTAGCCAAGCAGATATACTCATGGAACCGATCGTGAAAATTGGTGCCAAAGCCAAAATTGCACTGACTCTGGAAGCTTCCCAATGTTGAAGTGATTCGGCAAAAGCTCCGTAGGCAAGCACTGTATTTAAACCACAAAAAATTAGGGCAATCCATTCAGTTGAATTGAGCTGCATTAGGCTTTGAGGTTTAGCCATCGTCCAGAACAATAATCCACAGGCACCATAAATTACCCACATAATATGGGTAGACTCTAGTTTTGTTAATAACTGTTTTTGAATCAGTGCATAGATTGCCCAACTGATGCCAGCAATAATCAGCATAATGCTACCACTGATATATTGATCATTATCTGTGGCTAATGCTTTTAATTGCTCATAAAAGAAGCCGATAAAGCCAGTAATTAAGACACCTACACCCATCCATTGATAGCGAGTATATCTTTCTTTGAAAATTAGTAATCCGCCTAAACTAAGAAATACACCTGCTAATTGAATTAAGACTTCGGCATGTGATGGAGAGGTAGCTTTTAATCCCATCACAAAGAAAATATAATTTCCCGTTAAACCCAAGATTGCGATTGCCAAGAAATAAGTAGGCACAGATTTTAACTGGGCAAGTTTAGGCAGATTTTTTTGTTTGCTTAAATATCCACCTAATAGAATAAATGCAGTAGCAAATCTAAACCAATTAATTGTGTAAGGATCTAATTTTGTTAACACGATTGCTAGTGCAACAGGGACTAGTCCCCATAAAACAACAGTAATTAATGATAGTCCCAATCCTAGCCGCCAATTACCTGTTGTGCGATGAAGTTCCATGAATTTAGCTAATACCGTTAATATTGTTTAACCGCAGAGGCGCAGAGGGCGCAGAGATAGGAAAATAGAAATACTTAGTTTTAGTCTGGAGTTATAAGTCGAATCTAATTAATGGGCAATAATAATTTAGAATTAGTTGAAATTGTTGGTGATCGAATCAAAAGTTCTCCACAGCAACAAATTACGTTTGCTGAATATATGGAGGTGCTACTATATCATCCCGATCATGGTTATTATGCCAGTAATGCCGGACGAATTAGCGAAAGCGGTGACTTTTTAACATCACCTCATTTAGCCGATGATTTTGGCGAGATGATTGCTATTCAATTATATCAAATGTGGCAGATTTTGGGTTCGCCACAGGTATTTAGTATAGTTGAAATGGGTGCTGGACAGGGATTATTAGCTGCTCAGATTTTAGACTATTCTAGTCGATTAGATCCAAAATTCTTTCGATCAATCGATTATCTAATTATCGAAGTCGCACCAGCAATGATGATCGCGCAGCAAGTAAGATTAACAGGTTTCCCAGTTCGGTGGTGTGAATGGACAGAAATTGCAGATCGATCGATTGTTGGTTGCTTTTTATCAAATGAACTTATTGATGCACTACCTGTACATCAAGTCACCGTTGCCGATCAGAAAATTCTGGAAGTTTATGTAGCTATTGGCGATGAACCTCATCTGTTTGTTGAGACTATCGGGGAGTTGTCTACTGATAAATTAACTAAATATTGGCAACTAAATCAGATTAACTTACTTGCGGATAGATATCCAGACGAATATCGGACAGAGGTAAACCTAGCAGCATTAATCTGGTTAGAACAGGTTTCTAAAAAGTTGCAGCGAGGATATGTGCTATCGATCGATTATGGCTATACAGCCGATCGATATTATAACCCGATCCGCTCCCAGGGAACTTTACAATGCTATTACCAACATGCCTATCACAACGATCCCTATATCAACATTGGCAATCAAGATCTCACAGCCCATGTAGACTTTACCGCAGTTCAAAACCAAGGTGAGTTATTAGGCTTGCAGACAGTGGGATTTGTTCAGCAAGGAATGTTTTTGATGGCATTGGGATTGGCTGAAAGAATTGCAGCGATTTCTAATAGTGGTGGCGATATTCAATCATTACTCCGCCGTCGTCAAAACTTACACCAATTAATCGATCCAATGGCATTAGGAAAATTTGGTGTATTGATTCAAAGTCAAGGATTAACATCCGAACAACAGCAAATACTATTAACAGGTTTATCAATCTCTTAATCTATCCACTATCCACCAATTAATGAATAGCTATAAATTCACCTATTCAGTCTATCAACGTCCATTCCGACAACCACTGAAAACTAGTCATGGGGTGTGGGAAATTAGGGCGGGGATAATTATTCAACTTACAGATGATTTCGGCAGATCTCACCAGGGAGAAATCGCGCCAATTTCGTGGTTTGGTTCAGAATCGATTGAACAGGCAATATTATGGTGTCAACAAGTTGGCGATATTATTACCACCGCTCAAATTCATCAAATCCCCAATCATTTACCTGCTTGTCAGTTTGGATGTGGGAGTGCTTTGACAGCATTTAAGCCTGCCCCATCTTCTCCTGCCTCAATACCAGATCTTAGTGCCCTATTGCCTTCAGGTGCCGCTGCAATCGCGAGGATACCAGTCTTGTTTGCTCAGGGATACTCGACCTTTAAATGGAAGATTGGTGTACTGCCAATCGCCGAGGAGATGGCAATCTGGCAACAACTGATCATGGCTCTACCGCAAAATGGAAAACTTCGGCTCGATGCCAATGGGGGTTTGAGTTATCTACAAGCTCAACAGTGGTTGGAAATCTGTAGCCAGGAACCACGGATCGAATTTATCGAGCAACCTTTGGGGGTAGATTCGATTAAGCAGATGCAAGCATTAGCCCAGATGTATGATACGCCAATTGCGATCGATGAATCTGTGGCGACATTTACACAGCTCCAAGCTGCATATACCCAAGGTTGGCGCGGGATCTATGTCGTTAAACCTGGAATTGCCGGATTTCCGTGGCGATTGGCTGAATTTATTACTCAAAATCAACTCGATGTAGTTTTTTCATCAGTAATGGAAACTAGCATCGGGAGAGATGCAGCCTTTCGATTAGCTTCAGGATTGAAACTAACTCGCAGCATGGGCTTTGGTGTAGATGAGTGGTTTGTAGAAATGCCCACGACTCCAGTTGTAGGCACTCTATACAGTAGCAACTTGGGCTAATCTAGTCTGAAATTAAAAGGTAGCCGCACATATACACCATGAGGATCATTAAAGCTTTTAAGAATACTCAATTCAGATTTGACTTTGAGTAATTCAGTCGTTAAAGGATCTTGACTTTGGAGTGCGCGAATATCTTTGGTATTACCAAACTTTTTGAGAAATTTCTCTTCCCAGCCTTCAACGGCTGGATATTCTTCTAGTTCCCAATCATCACCTAGTTTAGCAACTTGAGCAGCATAGATGATCGCATCATTTAGTCCACCTATATCATCTACTAATCCAATCTTTTTAGCATCAGCACCAGACCAAACTCGTCCCTGAGCAATTTCAGCAACTTTATCTTTTGGTAACTTTCGAGATTCAGAAACTTTATTTAGGAAGTCATCATAAATATCATTTACCATCTGTTGGGAGATTGCTAATTCTTGGGGGGTACGAGGACGAGCAATTGTCATACTATCTGCTAATTTTGATGTTTTGACTACATCCCAGGTAATGCCATTATTATTAGCTAATTTTTGATAATTAAAGTTGATTCCAATCACCCCGATCGATCCAGTAATTGTATTTGATTCAGCAAATATTTTATCAGCATAAGTAGAGATCCAATATCCACCAGATGCAGCTACATCACCCATCGAAACTACCACGGGCTTCTCTTTTTGCAAGAGTCGAACTTCCCGTTGAATAATATCTGAAGCCAAGGCACTACCCCCAGGGCTATTGACTCTTAGTACTACCGCTTTGATATCTTTATCTAATCGGAGTTCGCGGAGTTGACGCGCTAAACTATCACCACCAATTTGACCTGTGCCACCTTCACCATTGACGATATTTCCTTGAGCATAGATTGTGGCAATTTTGCGACTAGAAGTTTTAGTTATTTTATTAGCAACTTGAGCATAATCATCAATACCAATTTTTCGATATGAAGCCTTGTCTTCGTCATCTACCCCACTAATTTTCTGTAGTTCTACTAATACCTCGTCAGAATATGCCGCACGATCGACTAATTTATTCTTAATTGATTGGGTTGCTGTTAATAGCCCACGCTCATCAGCAATTTTTTGGATTGTATCAGGTGTTAATTGCCGACTAGTACCGATCGTTACTTTGAAATCTCCCCACAAATTATTCAATAATTGTTGAGTTTCCTGACGAGCGGCGGGACTGAATTTGGCTAGAGACCAAGTTTCGCCAAATGATTTGTATTTACCAACCCTGACTACTTCTACGCCCACGCCATATTTATCAAAAGCATTTTTGAAAAACATTGTTTCCGATCGAAAGCCATTAATATCGATCGAACCCATCGGGTTAATAAAACTTTGATTGGCAACTGACGATAGATAATAATCGCGCTTATCCATATCGATATTATAGGCAATAATCTTCTTGCCACTCGCTCGAAATCGCTCCAAGGCTGTCCGTACTTCTTTCAGTGTTGCAAATCCAGTACTATTAGCTTGCTTCCCACCACCCCCATCTAAATAAATCGCGAGGATGCGTTTATCTTTGGTAGCAAAATCGATCGCATTCAGAATGGACTTCAACTCAGTTACATGAGTATCTTCGCCAGCAATCACTTCTTGTATGGTTTTTCCAGGATTAAGATCCACAATCGATTGGGACAGATCGATCGTCAGAATTGATTTTTCAGGTACAGTCGTTGATTCCTTGGTAGTAGTTACATTATTAATAACTACACCGATAATTGCTGTAAATAAAGTTAGGGAAACTGCCGAGAATAATGTCAAGCTGAGGAGGCTACCTACGGTACTAGCCAGAGCTTGTTTGAGGAATTGACGCATACAGTGATATCAGGAAAAGTGTGGGAGATGCAAAATCGAGTTACCAGATTTTATAACGGGATCGTCATAGCTATCATTGTTCCCGCATCACGCTCTGACTAACGTGGCTTCTGGTAGTAAATAGCGGAAGATTTGATTAAGATTTCAGCGGATGTAAGCAATCAGCTTGTTGTAAAGCTTGTAAATTGATGTTCCCTGTACAAAATAGCACTGTCTGGATTTCAGCCATTAAGATTTGGATTAGCTCGGTGACTGCGGCTGTCGAAGTATCTGCCGCCTGTAGGAATGGTAATGCCAATCCAGCCACATCTGCACCTAGGGCGATCGCTTTAGCGATATCCAACCCATTCCGCACTCCCCCAGAAGCAATCAATGGCAAAGTCGGTGCAATCTGCCGAATCGCCGTAATACATTCAGTCGTTGGCAGCCCCCAATCGCCAAAAGTTTGTCCTAGCCGACGTTGCAGATCTGTTTGAGCGCGTTCGCTTTCCACCTTCGCCCAGGAAGTT
>CASBPY010000124.1 GCA_949127675.1 Synechococcales cyanobacterium PMM_0072 | reverse complement strand
GTTATCATTACAGCGCAACCATTAGCAGAAAGCGGCGTTTTTTTATTCGGGGGGAACCCCCGAATAAAAAAACGACAAGACACCGCCCCTACAGATTTACTTCTGATATGCTGCCATCGGCTCCTTGATTAACCGAATATACAAATGGCGGAATGTAGACTTGATCACCCGTGGTAGAGCAAAATCGATCGGCACTAGAGCTTCAGGTAACTTCCAATCGATACAACTCAAATCCGCTGGACGCAACAGGGGAAACTCGATCGATTCTAAATCAGGAGCTAATCCCAATCGTTTAGCCGCTGCTGCCGTTGGTACTAAGTGTGCTTCCACATTTAAGACTTCCAACATCGCTACATCCAATGCAAACACATTCGCAGAGGCACCCAGCACGCCGAGCAAGCGGGGTTCGCCACCACTGGGTCCATTTCCTTCATGACCAATGATTCCATCGATGATCGTCAAGTTTGGGCTGATTGCGCGAGCGGTTTCCACCAGCATTTCGCCAAATCGTTCGGCACTTTTACCCGCTTCCATGTGCCACCAAGCTTTCATCTTGCCAGGGACACAACCGAACAGATTTTTCACTCCCAGAGTCATGGTCAGTTGCATGTGGGACTTAACTTTAGGCAGGTTGATTATCACATCAGCTTCGATCGCTTCCTTACTGAGCAACAAGTGGTTAAACTCAGCACTGGCTGTCTCATACCGTTTGCCATGAAACTCGACAACGGATAAATCTAGCTCCGCCATCATCGGCAGATAACCATTGGATTTAGCCACCCCCATCGCACTGCCAAAGGCTGGACTATCACCAAAAAATGGCTTGCCACCAGCTTCAATCACGAGTTCAGCGACGCATCGAACTAGCTCCTGGCGCGTCACACATTCCTTCGTCGGACGGGCACCCGTCAACAGGTTCGGCTTGAGCAAGACGCGATCTCCTGGTTTGACAAATGCGCCAATGCCACCGAGTGGGGCGAGGACTGATTCGATCGATACTCTGAGAGCTACGGCTTCGTAAGATGTAGCGCGAATGAGGCTAACAGTTGGAGACATGGGGGACTGGGGGACTTAGGGACTGGAGATAACTTCACTATCCACTATCCACTATTCACTGTCCACTATTCACTATCCACCACCCCAAGTAAATAATAATGAAGCTATTGGCTTGAAAAGCTGATTTGGTAGCTATTTAGTCGGGTTTTTCTGTAATATGGGAATCGATGAATCTTAGATCTTATTGTCTCGACTCTATCCAATATACTTGACATGTAGGTCTTCGACCAACCCTGCCGCAGCAACGGGGAGCTAAAGATAAATAGTGAGCAATCAAGAATCAGTTTTAAGCGAATTACTGCGACAAATGCCGCAATTGCGATCGCATTTGTACTTTAAATCTTCCCTGACTGCCCTATCCCATGCGATGGAGGATCGGGTGCTCGCAGGGACAGATCGGCCGTTACTGATTGCTAGTTTTCAGCAGGAAAAGTTCTACCGTCAGGAAGCTCATCGCTATCGACGATTGGGAGAGATTAGCGATCAGGTATATGTGGTGGCTGCCCCTGATACTGAGTTTAGTGAGCTAGTCGAGGAGTATGAACTGGTGCCATTCGCGCCTGATGATGCTCTGGTCAGGGAGTGGCATTTGATCGCCATTGGTGCTCAATCAGCGGCTTGTCTGGTGTGTCGAGAAAAAATTGGTACACCTTCGGAAGTTTCAGTACTACCTGAAATCGATCCATCCCGACGGTTTGAGGGAATTTGGACATTCGATCGACAGGTAACTATTGCCGCTGCACATATCTTGCTCGATCGAATCCAAGGTTATCGACCCGAACTAGCTGCTAAAATCGCCCAAGCGAAGCAAGAATACTTAGTAGCGGTTCCAGGCATACCTAATGACCATTCTGCCAGTGCTGATGCCTTTGTCCAGCGGTTGGTGACATACTTGCAAGCGCGGCAATATAAATTGCTCAAGGCATATAAATCGATCGAGGAAAAAGAAGAACGGGAACGGTTGGTTAATTCAATTACGGGGGCAATTCGGCGTTCGCTCAATTCGGCGGATATTCTCCGTGTGGCATCACTGGAACTAGGTAAAGCGACTAAAGTTAGTCGGTGCCTGATCTATCAATATCACCAAGATGAGCGTACCACATCGATCGCTCATGAATATCTAGCCGATCGCCAAGCCACCTCGCTGGTTGGTAAATCGTGGAGTCTGGCTGACAATCCCATCTTTAAAGCAGTTGTCAAAACCCACGAAGCCACGTCACTCGCCGAGGTAAATATTACCAAAACCTGGCAACGCACCCTCGATAAACTAGGTATTACTGACTGGTTAGTGGTGCCAGTCCTCCACCAAGATCGGATCTTGGGGATGATCGAATTGCATCAGCATCAACCATCCCCATTGCCGTGGTCGGATGATACGATTAGCCTAGTTGAAGCGATCGCGACCCAGATTGGCAGCACCCTAATTCAAGCCGAATCCTATACCAATCTAGAGTACCTCAACGAACAACTCGAAGCACTCGATCGCACCCGTGCCAATCTTGTCGCCATTACTGGACACGAACTCAGGACACCTCTATCGACGATCCAAGTTTGCCTGGAAAGTCTGGCTACCGAGCCAGACATGTCCCTCGAACTCCGCCAAGTCATGCTCAATACCGCCCTCGGTGATGCCGAACGGATGCGGAAACTCGTTCAAGACTTTCTCACCCTGTCCCAGCTCGAAAGCGGGCGGATTCAGTGGCATCCTGAACCGCTCTCCCTCGAAGAATGTATCGATCTGGCCCTGAGTGGCTTGAATAGTCGTCGCTATGATCGAGATTTGCCCAAAATTATCGTGAATATTCCCGCCGATCTCCCCTTTGTCCGAGCTGATGGGGAATGGCTAGTCGAAGTATTAACCAAACTACTGGATAATGCCTGTAAATTCACTACTGGTAAAGATCGGATCGGCATTGAAGCCTACAATGTGGAATCAATGCTCGAAGTAGTCGTCGCCGATACCGGACGCGGCATCGCTCCCGAACTACTACAAATGGTCTTTGAACGTTTCTATCAAGCCGAAGGTTCCCTGCGCCGTACTGCTGGGGGTACTGGTTTAGGCTTGGCAATCTGTCGCCAAATCGTCAACGGTTGGGGTGGAGAAATTTGGGCAGAATCAGCCGGAAAGGATAGTGGTAGTCGGTTTCACTTTACGGTACCTGCGATTTAGGCTGGTGAATAGTGGATCGTAGTTAGGCTTGCTTCCAGTCTCCCAGTCCTCCAGTTTCCCACACTTCCCACACATCAACTTCTAGGGTAAACTACAGACTACCCCCGATTTCGTATACTATGACCATCGCTCAAGCAGTGATGCCTCGCTATCTCTGGGCAGCAGAGCCGCAGGCAACTTGGATTCCTCCTGACAGATTGGTTGAAGACAGATATCATGTGATTACGCCGCAATTATGGCGAGATACCAAGCCGCAAGAGCCACCAGAAGTATTATCGCCATTACCCAGACAGGCTCTAGCTTACGCTCATCTTTATCAGTACAAGTTACATTTACCCCAGCTTCACGGCTTTTGCTCGCTCAAAAGATCGGGTGAAACGATCGAAATCCCACTACTAGATAATATTCCGATCGATAGTGAAGGTAAATTACTACCTAGTCTGGTCGAGGCATGGGAGACAGCCACACCCCTGCATCAAGCATATTGGTTGTGGCAAATTATCGATCTCTGGGCACCACTGGCTGGAACTGGTGTCTTATCCAGCTTAGTCCTGATGGAAAATCTCCGCGTCGATGGCTGGTGTCTGCGGTTATGTGAATTAATCCCCGACTACCCATCTGGGAATAATAAAGTTACCCTATCTAAGCTTGGTACCTTATGGCTCCAGAGCCTGCCAACTGCCGCTCCAGCAATCGTCGAACGTTTGGGCGTAATATTTAGCAAAATGCAGGCAGAGAAGGCCTCACTGCGAGATGTCGCTGGAGCACTGAATCGAATTATCCTCGAACAAACGTCCCAATTACCCTTAAGGTGGCGGATTGCGGGTGGTACCGATGTGGGTTCCGTGCATCAACACAATGAAGACTCTTATTACCCGACACCCTTAGAACTACCACACGATCCGACGGGTGGGAAGATTGCGATTATCTGTGATGGAGTTGCCGGACATGAAGGTGGTGAAGTTGCTAGTCAAATGGCGGTGCAACTGCTCAAAATTCAAACCCAGGAATTATTTGCCGACTTGATCAAAAGTCAGCAAATCGTCTCACCTGAACAAATCTGTAATACCATTTCAGCGATCGTTCGAGTAGTAAATAATACCATTACCGCCGAAAATCAAAGTCAGGAACGGGTAGACCTCCGGCGCATGGGGACAACAATGGTGATGGCGATTCAAGTCAACCAGCGGATGCGAAATATTAAGCGGGTGAGTATTTCTCACGAGATTTATATCGCTCATGTTGGCGATAGTCGCGCTTACTGGATTACCCCTCAACGGTGTCAACTATTGACCATCGATGATGATATCGCCACTCGTGAAGTCAAACAAGGTCGGGATGTGCCCTGGCATAGTGCCCGTCGTGCCGATGCAAGTGCCCTCACCCAAGCTTTGGGGATGAAATCAGGAGAACTAATTAAACCTACTGTTCAGAGATTTCTGGCGATCGAAGATGGTATTTTATTACTCTGTTCCGACGGCTTGAGCGATCGAAATTTGGTCGAAAGTTCGTGGCAAGACTATGCAGATCGAATCCTGACGACTGATTTACCTCTCGCAGATGCTGTTCAATCCTGGCTAGAATTAGCAAACGCTCGCAACGGCGATGATAATATCTCCTTGGTGCTAATGTCCTGCCAAGTATCACAACCAACTGATACTAATAATGGCCAATTAGTCAAAGTCAGTTTACCTGAGGCAGTTTTTGGTCATTTACCACCATTACCAAAATTCGGACTCAATCGTCTGATTAATCTGGGCATGTTCTTGACCACCGGAGCAGGTTTATTAGCAGCTATCACGATCATTGTCGCCTTTTTTCATCCAGATTGGCTCGAAAACTGGCGGAAACAACTATCCCCAAATCGTTCACCACAAGTAGAATTAAAGACAAATCCCATCACGCGATTATCAGCGGTTGAGATTATCCCAACAAACTCCCAACTCCCAACTCCCAACTCTCCACAGCAATATTAAAAAAGTAACGTCAAAATGGAGCTATCTCCGATCGAAGTGTGCATAATAACAATACCGATTTGCAACTCTAAGACTGATGCATACCCGTCTCCGATCCGAATGACCCCACATCTGCCACAATTGCTCTATGTTTAATTTGTTTCAAAAAAAGAACAGCACCAAGCCCCGACAATTCGCCATTGGTGATGTTCATGGTCATTTTGACGGTTTATGCCAACTAATTGACTTTTGTAAACCAGCCCCAGAGGATCGGGTGTATTTTCTGGGAGATGTGATCGATCGTGGCCCGAAGAGTGCTCAAGTAGTAAAGTGGATTCGGGAACACAATTATCCCTGTCTAATGGGCAATCATGAAGTGATGCTCCTAACCTCATTTAATAACGGGGATATTGATGAGGTGTCCTTGAGCCATTGGCTGCCCTCTGGCGGCAATACTACCCTCCAAAGCTATGGAGATGCCGGAATACCCCAAGGCGATCTGGATTGGTTTGCCAGTTTGCCATCTTATATTGATTTAGGGGACACCTTTTTAGTTCACGCCGGAGTCGATCCCTTTCGCACCCTCGACAAGCAAGATAATGACCAATTTTGCTGGATTCGCGAAAAATTTCTCGGCAATCAATTCCCCTATTTCCCCGATAAAGTCATCATCACCGGACACACAATTACGTTTACTTTACCAGGTGTGCGTCCAGGTGAAATTGCCCAAGGACCAGGTTGGTTGAATATCGAAACTGGAGCCTATCACCAGAAAAGTGGCTGGATGACTGCTTTAGATATTACCAATGCGATCGTTTATCAAGTTAATGTATTCTCAGGTAAAAAACGCAAGCAACCACTCGACAAAATTGTCAAAATAGTAGAGCCAACACGCATAAAATTCTAGACTGGACATAGGTGAGTTAGCACATTTGCCCATCATAAATTATGATAACTTTGAGATTTGCTAGTGATACTATTCTCTATCTCTTATCCACTTTCTCCTAAATGTCTCCAATTATTAGAACTGCTCTTGCCTCAGATTTTACAGGTATCCTCGATCTTCAGGCTCGCAATCTTTATAGCAACTTAGCCGCGACAGCATTACCTGGTGGGTTTGTGACAACGCCATTTTCTAGTGAGTTGTTGCGACTACTACTGCTTCAGAATGGGGTGTTTGTGGCAGAAAGTGAGCAGCAAATTATTGGATATTTACTTGCAGGTGATTGGAAATTTTTCTCACAATGGGAAATTTTCAAAGTAATGATCGATCGGATGTCTAAGCTGAGATTTCAGGATCGACAAATAACTGTAGATAATAGCTTTCAGTATGGGCCAATTTGTATCGATCGATCGATCCGAGGCAGTCAGGTTCTTCCTGAATTATTTAATTTAGTCCGATCGAGTTTTACTCCCAAGTTTCCGATTGGGATGACTTTTATTAATAAACTCAATGAGCGATCGTTTGCAGCCCATACCCGCAAACTCAATTTAGAGATCATCGATGAGTTTGAGTTCAATGGTAACTCATTTTATACATTGGCATTCTTGACGGCAATCTGATGAATCAATCTGTAGCAATGAAGTAATAAAAGATCGCTAGTTGGGCATATTAAGTAGAGCACCAATATTTCAATCTTACTTAGGTAGGAAAGGATTGAATTAACTAGGCGAGGTCACAGATTATATGACGACAAGCAGCTTCAACTTATCGCTTACTAGCTATCAGGTAATTGAGGAACTCTACCGTGACGCGAAGACGATCGTCTATCGTGCCAAGCCCACAGATGATCGATTGGGCAGCTCCAGATCTGTCGCGATCAAAGTGTTGGCTTCAATGTATCCTAGCGATCGAGACTTATTAGAATTTCGCCATCAATATGCGATTGCCAAAAATTTAGATTTACCTGGGGTCGTTCGTCACTATGGGTTGGAAAAGTTAGATCGCGGTTACGCCCTAGTAATGGAAGATTTTGGGGGAATTTCACTCGCCCAGTATGTTCAGGAACATCCTTTATCACTCGCGAATATCTTAGGTATTGCGATCCAGCTTACCGATATTCTGCACTCGATCGGCCTACAGCAAATTGTCCACAAGCATATCAATCCTGGGAATATTTTGATCCAGCCTGTGACCAAACAGGTGAAGTTGATTGATTTTAGGATCGCTTTTCTATTGCCACGTGAAACACAAGCACCGATCGACCCTAATCAATTGGAGGGAACACTTGCTTATTTATCGCCAGAACAGACGGGGCGGATGAATCGGGGGATTGATTATCGGACTGATTTTTATGCGTTGGGAGTTACTTTATATGAGTTATTAGCTGGAAAATTACCGTTTGTCGCTGAGGATTCAATGGAACTAATTCATTGCCATCTGGCACAATTAGCGATTCCAGTCGATCTGATTAATCTAGATATTCCAGTAACTATCTCTAATTTAGTTGCTAAATTGATGGCGAAAAATGTCGAGGATCGCTATCAGACAGCATTAGGCATTAAGGCTGATCTAGAACGATGTCTGTACCAATATCAATCGACGGGGATAGTTGCCGCATTTGAATTAGGAGATCGAGATCTCAGTGACAGATTTTCGATTCCCGAACGATTATATGGCCGCGAAACTGAAGTAAAAGTCCTGCTCGATGCCTTTACTAGAGTGAGTGGCGGAGTAAGCGAATTATTACTAGTAGCCGGACATTCGGGCATTGGTAAAACAGCAGTAATTAATGAAATTCATAAACCGATCGTCAGGCAACGGGGCTATTTTATTCAGGGTAAATTCGATCAATTTAATCGAAATATTCCCTTTAGTGGATTTGTCCAAGCTTTGCGGGATTTAATCGGACAGTTACTCAGTGAAAGCGATCTGAATTTGGCTAATTGGAGCAGCCAGATTTTGAACGCGGTGGGCGATAATGGCCAAGTTTTGATTGAGGTAATTCCCGAACTCCGAAAAATTATTGGAACTCAACCCCCTGTGGCTGAACTAGCAGGGACAGCAGCACAGCAGCGGTTTAACTGGCTATTTCAAAAGTTGATTGAGGTCTTTACAACTGCCGCACATCCCCTAGTGATTTTTCTAGATGATTTGCAGTGGGCGGACTCGGCTTCGATCCAAGCGATCGAGCTGTTGATGGGCGGTAAGGGCTATTTATTACTAGTGGGAGCCTATCGGGACAATGAGGTGTCCCCTGCTCATCCATTGATGTTGATGCTGCACAAATTACAGCAAGCTCATGTAGTGATTAGTAAAATTACGTTGGCACCGCTGACTTTTGCAGATACCAATCAATTGGTTGCTGATACTTTGCACTGCCCTATCGATCGTGCCAAACTGCTGACGAAATCGATCGATCTCAAAGCTCATGGTAATCCTTTGTTTATCACCCAGTTTCTCAAGGCATTACATGCTGATGGCGAAATTAGGTTTAACCCAGCAGGCTATTGGGAATGCGAGATTGCTAAGATTCAATCCTTGGCAATTACGGATGATGTGGTGGAATTTATTGCGGTTCAGATCCAGAAATTGCCGCTGGCGACTCAAGATGTGCTCAAACTAGCTGCCTGTATCGGGGCTAGATTCGATCTGGAGGTACTATCGATCGTCTCTGAGCAATCTCAATTAGTGACGACGGCAGTGTGGAATGGATTGCAGGCAGGATTAATTTTGCCTACGAGCCAAGTTTACAAATTTAATCACGATTTGGAGGATTTACGGGATTTTCAGGATGAGGTTGTTGGTGGGCATCGGGTGTTTCAGATCCCAATGGCTAATTCAACCTATTGTTTTTTACACGATCGAGTTCAACAGGCTGCCTATTCGCTGATTCCAGAGGGTGAGCGACAACAGATGCACTTGCAAATTGGCAGGCTATTATTGGCCGATACGCCACCTGAACAGCATTCAGACAGACTGTTTGAGATGATCAATCATTTTAATATTGCGAATCGGCTGATCCAGCAACCAGCCGAACGGGAACTGGTAGCGACACTGAATCTGCTTGCGGCTCAGAAAGCCAGAACAGCGACTGCGTATAGGGCTGCTACTAGTTATGCACGGATGGGGATTCGATTAATCGGAAAATTGGCTTGGCAAGATCAATATCAACTGGCGTTAGCACTCCATGAAACTCTGGCTGAAACTACTTTTCTCCAGGGGGATTTTGATGCAGTCCCTGAACTAGTAACTCTGGTGCTAGAGCGGGCACAGACACCACTAGATCGAGCTAAAGCTTATGAAACGCTGATCTGTTGTCAGGGAATCCAAAAGCAGTATCAACAGGCAATCTCTAGTGGGTTAGAAATCCTTCAACAATTAGGGCTTAAGATATCCCCAAAACCCGATCGATTAACTTTATTGCGAGAATTGGTAAGTACAAAATTTGCCTTGATGGGTAAATCAAACAGGCAATTGTTAGCTTTACCAGAGATTGTCGATCCACAAAAAATAGCCCGCTTGCGGATCTTGAATCTGATCCAGTGTCCAGCTTTCTTCTGTTCGCAAGAATTGATGGCAGTTTTGAGTTTAGTGGGGATTCGGCTCACCTTGCGAGATGGTAACACCCGTTGGGCTGCAAGCTTTTATGCTACTTATACCATTGTGATTTCTAGTTTAGGTGAATTAAAACGCAGCTATCAGATCGGTCAGTTGGCAATTGTGCTAGCCGATCGATTTACTGACTTAGCCGTGAGCGGACGCGCAAAAGTAATTGCATCTTGGTATACCCGACCGTGGCAAGAGCCACTGCGTTCCACGATTCCGATGATAGATGAGAGTGTTCAGCTAGCGGTCGATGGTGGCGATCTCCAATATATTGGCATCAATGCAGGGGTATCGATCGCCACTAGATTTTATTCCGGTATTCCCTTAGCGGAAGTATTCGATCAGATTCTAGTAACAAGTGAATTAATTAAGTTATCTAAGGACGAAAATAGCCAACATTTTTTCGATCTGACGATCCAAACAATTGCAAACTTACAGACAAAAACTAGTCAGCCGCTTAATATTTTCAAAGGGAGTGATGAACTGTCGCTAATATCACAATGGAAATCCAAGAACGAAGCTGTTCTATTATCAATGATGTATAGTTTTCAAACTTTATTAGCCTATCATTTTGAAGATATTTCCAATGCTTTAATCTATGCGGATGCTCAGTTACCTTACGAGTATTCTACCATAGGTAGCTACTCGATCACCCGCATTTGGATGTTTGATGCACTTGTGCGATTAGCGGCTTATCCTCAGAGAGGAAAAAGAATTCAAGCGCAATTGTTAAAACGAGTAAATAATACTCAAAAACAATTAGACAAGCGTGCTCGATCGATGCCAGCTAATTTTCAGCATCAGTATAATTTAGTCGCAGCAGAAAAATGTCGGATATTAGGTGATTTTACTATGGCAATCGATCTGTACGATCGAGCGATCTCTGGTGCTAAAACTCATGAATTTCTCCAAGAGGAGGCTCTTGCTAATGAACTTGCCGCTAAATTTTATCTCCAGTGGGGCAAAGAAAAAATTGCGACTGTTTATATGCAGTCTGCTTACTATGGATATTTACGGTGGGGTGCGAAAGCTAAAACAGCTCAATTAGAACAACGGTATCCCCAGCTTCTTGCTTCGATACTCCATGCTCAACAACCAGAATTCAACTCTTTAGCAACCCTCTCAAAAATTACGGCTTCTATTGGTAAATACCAGCCAAATATTGCAGGCATAAATTTTGATTTGGCTTCAATCATCCAATCAGCTCAATCTTTATCGAGCACACTCGATCTTGAAGAACTAATTCAGCAACTCAGTCAAATTATTCTCCAAAATTCTGGTGCTGAGACTTGTATCTTAGCTTTGCCAAATCTTCAGAATGAATGGCAAATCTGCTGGAGTAGTCTAGCCAAAACAGAATTACTAAATACTCAAATTCCACGCACGATCACTAATAGTATTGAATATCCAAGTAACTTAATTTATTGGATCAAGAATACGCGACAATCAATTATTTTCGATGCACGTCAACCATTAAAAATTGCCGATCTATATTTAATCGAACATCAGCCCCAGAGTGTCTTTTGTTTACCGATCATCAAGCAAGAAAAAGTGTTGGGCGTGCTCTATTTAGAACATCGTCATACTCCAGATATTTTTACAGAGAATAGTAAGCAGGTGATATCCTTTCTTTGCAATCAAGCCGCGATCGCTTTAGAGAATGCCAATCTTTATCAAAAATCTCAAGTAGCAGCAGAAAACATCAGACTCAAGCAGCGCGATCTGGAAATATTACTCAACGATCACCAGAAAATGGAACTAACTCTGCGGGCATCTGAGCAACGCTATCAACGACTATCAGATAATATTCCTGGTGTGCTCTATCAGTTTCGGATTGCCTCAGATGGCGGCATTAGTTATCCCTACGTTAGTTCGGGGAGCTGGGAGCTACTCAAACTCGCTCCAGCAGAGGTGATGGCTGACCCCAATTGTCTAGTCGAAATGATTCATCCCGAAGATTTGGCGAACTTTGAAAGAATTACGGCTGAATCTGCCCAAAATATAGCTCCTAGATTGTGGGAAGGGAGAGCAGTTTTGAAATCAGGCGAAATTAAATGGATTAAATGTCTCTCTCGTCCAGAACTTCAAACCGATGGCTCGATCATCTGGGATGGAGTGATGTTGGATGTCACCGAACAGAAGCAAGCCCAATTTGAGATCGATCTTACCAACCAACGATTGGAATTGACAGTCGCCGAACTCCAGCAAGCCACCCGCCTCAAGGATGAGTTTCTCGCCACCATGAGTCACGAATTGAGAACCCCACTCAATGCAATTCTGGGGATGTCTGAAGCCTTGCTGGAAGAAATATTTGGCACTATTAATGCCCGTCAACTCAATGCGATTTCGACGATCGAACAAAGTGGCGAGCATTTATTATCATTGATTAACGATATTCTAGATGTCTCCAAAATTGCGGCTGGGAAATTGACATTAAATATTACTCAGGTTTGCTTATCAGAACTGTGCAGATCGAGTTTGATGTTAGTCAAGCAACAAGCATTGGCCAAACAAATTCAGATCTGTGCTGATTTACCCACTGATCTAGAACCGATCTCGATCGACGAACGCCGGATGCGACAAGTATTAATCAACCTGCTCAACAATGCTGTTAAATTTACACCTACTGGTGGGACTGTAACATTAGCAGTGAGAATTGAGCCGATCGAAATTTTAGCCCAAACCGCCGGATATGCCATCTGTTTCGCTGTCAGTGACACCGGAATTGGCATTGCTACCGAAGATCTGACCAAACTGTTCCAACCCTTCATTCAAATCGATAGTAGCCTCAGCCGCAAATATGAGGGCACCGGACTAGGATTGGTACTGGTCAAACAAATTGTGGAATTACATGGCGGCGATGTTACGATTGACAGCGAAGTCGGTCGAGGTAGTTGCTTTACGGCGATTGTGCCGCAAACTCACATCAATCTACCCCAGCCGATTCGAGCATCTCTACAGCTAAATTAATTGGTGAATGGTGGATGGTGAATTAATACTGTCTATTTCATGGGTGAGAAGGGGGTACGCTCTGGGTACACTAAATGGGTAGTTCAAGAAAAGTAAGTGGCAACCTTAGAACAATACGCCAAAGAAATCGACAGGCTAGAGCGGGAGATTCTGGCCGCACAAGCAAGTAAATCCCTGACGGCTGAAGCTCTCGCCTACGAGTGTGCTGCCGAATTTTACTTAGAATGGGGCAAGGAGAAAATCGCCGCAGTCTATCGTCAGGATGCCTATGATTGCTATGTCAAAGCTGGTGCCCAAGCGGAAATCACCTACCTCGAACAAACCTATCCCCAGTTACGAGCATCGATCATCCCCTCCGCCCAGCAGTTTGGTGGTACAAATTACTTTACCGATGAATTTGTGGCAACAGTTAGCCATGAGTTTCGGAATCCGCTCAATGGCATTTTGGGCATGTCTGAGGCACTACTCGAAGAAGTCTTTGGCGCGTTAAATGAACGTCAGTTGAAGGCAATTCAGACGATCGATCGGAGTGGTGAATATTTGCTGGCTCTGATCGATAACATGGCCGATCTTTCCCAAATTCAAGCGGGGAAGCTGGAGTTGGATTTGACTAGTGTTAACGTTACCGAACTCTGTCAATCCAGCGTGAGTTTTGTCGAACACCATGCGATCCAGAAAAAAATTCAACTAGATCTAAATGCCCCGATCGATCTGTCCACTATTTACATCGATTTTCAGCGGATGCGACAGGTATTAATTAATCTCCTCAGTCACTCAATCGATTCTACTCCCTTCGGCGGTAAAGTTGAATTGGTAGTCACGCAAGTTGGTGACATGACAATTGCTAATTCGATCGCCAATGAAATCGCTTCAATTCAGTTTGCAATTATCGATACTAGCAAAGAAGTGTCGCCGATCGATTCCAATCAAGGTGCTGCACACTTTTCATCAATTCAAGATCGGTATGTCGGTTTAGGCTTAATGCTCGTAGAACCCCTGATTACTTTGCATGGTGGTAATCTCAGTTGCAAAAGTATTGGTAAAGGTAATTATTTTCAGGTATCTTTGCCCCACAATTTAGATAATTTTGACATTACAATGGATGGGGGTATTTACTATACAAAAGGCACCGAAGATCGATCAGATGTGATGGTCGAAGAAATTTCTGAAATTTCGAGATTTTCTAAAACATCACCACTAATTCTGATTGTTGAGGATAATGTCTTGAATGTGAATACGATCGAGAGTTATCTCACTGCTAAAGATCTCTTGGAATCTGATGTAGACTTATGGCTCAGTATTGCTAGCTTGTGGGAGATTTCTATCAAGGTT
>CASBPY010000123.1 GCA_949127675.1 Synechococcales cyanobacterium PMM_0072 | reverse complement strand
GTTGGGAGTTCGGAGTTGGGAGTGAATAATTGTTGCTCTTTCAAAGCATTGTTAGCTCTGAACTATCTTGAAAAGTTGCTCTACTAGGGAAAACCCCAAGACTGTAGCTTTTTGCTCCGAACTCCGAACTCCCAACTGACTTGATTAGGCTGCCTCGATCCGTGCCAATGCTTCATCAACGGATGGTTGAAGCGATAAAAATTGTTCTAATCTCACCAGTTTTACGGTTTGTGTAACCCGTGGATTGGTGACGATTTGGACGGTTCCTTCAACGCTTTGAGCCTTTTTAACGAGTTGCACCAAGGTACCGATGCCGGAGCTATCGACGAAATCAATTTTGGATAGATCCAAAATCAGATTTCCTGGCCCTTCTTCAACACATTTTTCCATCACCTTCCTAAAGGTTGGTTCGGAAAATGCGTCTAGTTGTCCAGTCAGACGGAACAATTGATAGTTATCTCTGACTTCGCGTGTGCCTCGGAGACTCACGGTTAAGCTTAGTGTTTCAGCCATAAAATTTTTAGTTAAATAAATTGTTAATCAGTTTTTATCTAGGGAATAGGTTTTAGGGAATAGGGTTTAGACTTTAGACGCAAGCGTCCTTTTATTCCCAAGCATTGTCCGGCTGCTATTCCCTAAACCCTATTCCCTATCCCCTATCTCTCATTTGCTTGACAAACTTTCCAAACAGATAATCGGCATCATGAGGGCCAGGACTAGCTTCAGGATGGTATTGAACCGAGAAGCAGGGCAAGGTTTTATGTTGCAATCCGGCAATCGTGCGATCGTTTAGATTGAGATGGGTGATTTCAATCTCTGCGCCCAGAGACTCAGCATCGATCGCAAATCCATGATTTTGGCTGGTGATTTCCACTGCCTGGGTTAGACCTGCTGGTTGGTTGAGACCGCGATGTCCAAATTTAAGTTTGAAAGTTTCTGCGCCCAATGCCAGACCAATGATTTGATGACCCATACAGATGCCGAAAATCGGTTTATCAGCAGCCAATAGTTCCTTGGTTGTATTAATCCCTGCTGTCACGCTAGCTGGGTCGCCAGGGCCATTAGAGAGGAAGATCCCATCAGGATTGTGTTTAAGGATATCGACGGCTGATGTATCAGCTGGGACAACAATGACTTTACAGCCATAACTAGCCAAACGCTTGAGAATATTGCGTTTGACACCAAAATCTAGGGCGACAACCGTTAATTGTTTTGTACGATTATCCACTGATTCAGGTTTGAATTCCCACATCGCTTCACTCGGTTGAGACCACTCATATATCTCTGAAGTAGTCACATTATTAACCAAGTTTAATCCAATCATGCTGGGTGCAGAACGAACGAGGTTGAGTAATTCAGCAGGATCGAGAATTTCGGTCGAAATTGCTCCATTCATGGCTCCAGCCGATCGCAATTTGCGGGTCAGGGCGCGAGTATCAATCCCGTGAATCCCAGGCACATTATGATGTTCGAGATATTTGGGGAGGGAGGCTGTCGATCGCCAGTTACTTGGACGATAGCAGACATTGCGGGCGACTGCTCCCCGTACATGGGGAAATGCAGACTCATCATCGTCAGGATTGACACCTGTATTGCCCAATTCGGGATAAGTGAACACGACAATTTGACCGCTATAGCTAGGATCGGTGAGGACTTCCTGATAGCCAGTCATTCCGGTATTGAATACAACTTCTCCAATGGTCGTACCCATAGCTCCAAATGACCAGCCAGGGTAGGCGGTGCCATCTGCTAAGACTAATAATGCTGGCAAGACCGTAGCAACGGACATAGACTTTACAAACGGGTTATTATGGCGCAGCCATTTTACCACAACTAACAACGTTTATATTGCTTATTGATTTTTCTCAGCTTTTTCCTAAGTTTGGGCGAAGATTACCTGTGTAAATTACCTCTGTAAATGTGTGATACAAAGGATGGTTGATCGAATCAAAATTAGCTAAGATCAAGTTAAGTCAAATTAGCCACAATCTTTGTAACTTTTATCGAACTGTCACATAACTAGTCGTCAGGATATTCTAAAGTCAGAGTGAAGATCCCACAAAATCGATCATTTTAGAGGTTTAATTTATGTACGTTGTCGCCCAAGAACAGCCCCAAGCTAGAGCTGAATTTATCAGAAAGACTTATCTGCACTTGGCTGGTGCTGTCGCGGTATTTATTGCGATCGAAACCCTATTAATTCAGTCAGGTATTGCCGAACAATTTGCGCGCGCGATGACTGGTGGTTTGACTTGGCTTGCTGTGCTAGCTGGATTTTCCCTGTTGGGTTGGTTTTCACGGGGATTGGCTGCTAGAGCAGATTCAGTCCCACTTCAATATACGGGGCTGGCGATTTATATTGTGGCGGAGGCACTTTTATTTGCGCCATTAATTTATATTGCTAGCAGTATGTCCGATCCGACGGTGATTCCGACGGCTGGAATTCTGACATCGTTAATGTTTGTCGGTTTAACCGTAGTGGCATTTACTACTGGCAAAGATTTTACGTTTTTGGGTGGCGCACTCAAAATTGGTGGCTTTGTAGCTTTAGGCTTGATTATTTGTAGTGCTATTTTTGGATTTAAACTTGGCTTATTTTTCTCGCTGTTGATGGTGGGATTTGCAATGGCTGCAATTCTGTACGACACATCTAAAGTTATGAATGACTTTACCAAAGATCAGTATGTAGCAGCTTCACTGAGACTGTTCGCCTCTGTAGCTTTGTTATTTTGGTATGTCTTAGAAATTGTGATGTCTTTTTCACGTCGCTAGAAATCTAACTATGTATAGTGTCAATTCAAACCAGATCTAACTCAGCTCTTTCCCAAATTTGGGAGAGGGCTATTGATTTGGAAAATTATCCCCACCATTCCACAAAGTCGATCATAATCTGTTGATGAATTTCACCAAAAGGACGCTCTTCCCCAGCGATCTCTGAATAAGCAGATCCAGCTTTAATTTGAGCTAAAGTAATCAATCCTAAATCCCAGCCTTCGGTCAAAATTAATTTATCGATCCCTACAGTTAATGGTGCGTAGAAAAGATGCCTGATAGCTCGATCGTCATTGTAGCAGCCAAATTTTTGAGGATTGGTAATTTGATAACCGATTTCCTCTAATACTTCCCGCTCGACGGCAACTTCCGGAGTTTCGCCTGATTCCAGATGTCCACCAAATAGTCCCCATACGCCTGGATAGAGAATAGTCGGGATATTGTCTCGCAACTGCATCAAGAATTTATCTTCATAGGTGAGAATAGCCAAGGCAACTTCAACGGGAACATTACCAGTCATAGGGAAATAGCGTGTTGTTGGAGATCTGATAAGGAGACAAACTTGAGTGCCGCAGCATGGGTGGCGGCTAGATCTACAGGTGGTGCCACCCCAGCTTCGAGAGCTTCCTGCCAGCGCGAGGCGCACAGACACCATTTATCGCCTGAATTCAAGCCAGGAAAATTATAAACCGGAACCGGAGTCCCCAAATCGTTGCCATTGGATTTGGTAAATGCCAAAAATTCAGCGGTGATTTGAGCGCAAATAACATGAGTACCCAGATCTTGTGTGCCAGTAACGCAAACTCCCGTGCGAAAGAATCCAGTCATGGGTGAGGTACAGCAAGTTTGGAGTTCAGTCCCCAAGACGTTTTGATCGGTGTTGGTATTCATGACTTAAGATTAGTTATCTTCTAACTCTAACCTCCACCAACGATCGTGACAATTTCTAATCGATCGTTAGCTTGAATTTCAGTCTGATCCCAAAACTGACGGTGCAAAATTTCCCCATTATATTCTACCGCCAACAGCCGAGGATTTAGCCCCATCTGGACTAATAATTCGGGTAAAGTTGTCTGATGTGAACAGCTATGAGCCTCGCCATTAACTTGTAGCTCGATCGATTGATTCATGAATTTTGCCGATCCGTTCCTTAACTATAGATACCATCCTATCGTCAGATTGTCGTAAATATCTTCGTCACTATTGAGCATCTTCAGGGCTTCTCGTATAATATTAGAGCCGAGTCTTGAGTGCAGTTCTACACTTTTTAGATCATCCTTACTTCAACAAATTAGCTTCTATGCTTGTATGCCCTGCTTTAATCATCAATTGTGCTCTGAAGTAACTATATTATCGCCTGTCGGATAAATTTGAGATTTTAGAGTGATTCGTTAGCGGCAATACTAAGTAAACGCCAAGATCGTAAAAATAGAGCTATGAGTGAGGATTTAGATTAACATGCATTTTGATTTTGATCTCCCAACATTAATTAAAACCTTTGGTTATCCATTGGTGTGGGCAATTGTTTTTGCTGAGTCAGGATTATTAGTTGGATTTTTATTACCTGGGGATAGCTTACTGTTTATTGCTGGTGTTGCTTGCTCCTGGCCAGGTAGCCTATTAGATATCCGTATAATGGCATTTGGTTGTTTTGTATTTGCTGTTCTGGGTGATAGTGTCGGTTACTATACTGGCAAAAGATTCGGGCGTAAATTATTTGATAAAGAAGATTCTAAGT
>CASBPY010000122.1 GCA_949127675.1 Synechococcales cyanobacterium PMM_0072 | reverse complement strand
TATGACAAAAAAATCCCAACTTTTCTAGAAAGTTGGGATTTTTATATATGTGTTTAAAAATAATCTGATTAGCTGTGATCTGGATCCAGATTTATAACATTGATCCAACCAGTAGAATTAGCCAAAAGCTATTAAAAATATTCGCCCAGATCGAACGGTTGGTTAATTTAATCAAGATGGGGGTGGCGAGACTTGAACTCGCACATCCATTACGGATAACAGATTTTAAGTCTGTCGCGTCTACCATTCCACCACACCCCCAGGTGCGATTCGCTACTTAAATTGGGTAATTCAAATGCGTCACAGATAAATAACTTATCATTAATAAGTTGTTTATGCAAGCAAATTATTGAAAAGTTTAACAATTGATCGAAAGTTGGAGATTTATTGACGCGTGTTGACGATAGGGTCGCGCTCAACTGATGGACTGTGAATATAGAACCAATTACAATCAAAGCAAGTGCCCTAGACATCAACAATTCTTGATGTCATCTAGCCCAGAGATGATTGCTATGTCGAATTCGATCGAACTTGAAGGAAAAATCTTTGTCCCAGTTGGGGAGCTAGATCTACCAGGATGGGATTGCGTGGTAAGCGACAGGACGCAACCTGCCCTGACACTCAAAGATGATGATCTATTTCTGATTACCGACATGCTCGGCAATATTTCTGGCTGTTTACGAGATGAGACAATCTCCAGCTTGGGATTATTTTGTCGCGATACTCGCTTCTTGAGTCGGTTGGAACTTCAAATCGCAGGGCGTTCGCCGATTTTACTGACTTGCAATGCGGACAAAGGATTTGCACTCTCAGCACTTTGCACCAATCCAACGATTCCGAACATTAATGCTGAAACGATTAGTATTCAAAGAGAAATTGTAATCAATGGCGGCTTGTTTGAAGAACTGACCATCCATAATTATAATACTACATCAGTTAGCTTTGAACTGAGCTTGAGCTTTGATGCTGACTTCGCCGATCTATTTGAGATTCGGGGTTTTCAGCGTCAGCAACGGGGTCGATTGCTGCGGTTAGCCCACGTCGAAAGTCAAGATATCCCTACACCTGTCAAGGAATTGACATTGGCTTATCAGGGACTAGATGGGGCAATTCTAGAGTCACAAATTCAATTCGATCATCGTCTGCCGGACTATCTCAAGGGCTACACCGCAGTCTGGCAAATTGAATTGGCCTCTCACGCCAGTTGTCAGATCGGCTATCGCTTGGCAATGTTGATGAACAATCGCCCAGTTTCACGGGTGAATAGTCCAATGGCATTGATCCAAGCTAAAGCAGCAGAAATGATGGAGGAAAACAACTGGCGATCGCAAATTGTCCAAATTCGCACGGATAATCCGGAGATCAATCGGACGATCGAACGAGCAGAACAGGACATCTATTTATTGCGTCAGAGCTTCGATTTTACTAGTTCCACGATTAATAGTCTGGGTCAGAAAGGGACAGTACTATCAGCAGGCGTACCCTGGTTCTGTACTCTATTTGGACGGGATGCGATTATTGCGGCTAGTCAGATCATGATCCTTGATCCGACAATTGCCCGTGAAACATTGATGGTACTAGCTCATTACCAAGGCAAGGTCGATGATGAGTGGCGGGAAGAACAACCAGGCAAAATTCTCCATGAATTACGGATGGGAGAAATGGCTCGGTGTCAGGAGATTCCCCACACGCCTTATTATGGGACAGTCGATGCCACACCATTATGGTTGATGTTATATGCCGAATATTATGCCTGGACTCATGATACCGATACCTTGGATGGGCTATGGGATCATGCTTTAGCAGCAATGGCGTGGATCGATAGGTTGTGCGCCGATACGGGCTATCTCGCCTACTATCGCACCTCAGCACGGGGACTAGTTAACCAGGGCTGGAAAGATTCTAGTGATTGTATTGTCGATCGCCAAGGCAAAATTGCGACTGGGCCGATTGTGCTGTGTGAGGTTCAAGCTTATGTTTATGCCGCCAAAATCCGGATGAGCGAACTGGCTAAAATTCGCCAAGAGCCTGAACTCGCCAGCCGTTGGTACCAGGAATCTCAAAGCCTGAAACAACGTTTTAATCAGGATTTCTGGATTCCCGATCGGGATTTTATTGCCCTCGCTCTCGATGGTGCTGGCAAACAAGTAGATGGGATCGGTTCCAATCCAGGCCAATGTCTCCAGCATGGACTGCTTTATCCCGAAAAAGCAAAGAGTGTTGCCGAACGCCTACGAGCACCAGATATGTTTACTGGCTGGGGGATTCGGACCCTTAGTAGTCAGTCACCAGCATACAATCCGATCGGCTATCATACTGGCTCAGTCTGGCCCCATGACAATAGTTTGATTGCGATGGGTCTCCGTGCCGTTGGTGCCGTGGAGCAAGCCTTAGAAGTTGCTGAAGGTATCTTAGACATGACCAGCCATCAACCCTACCACCGTCCGCCCGAACTATTCTGTGGCTACGAGCGTACAGCAGGACATAGTCCGATTCAATACCCTGTGGCTTGTTCCCCTCAAGCCTGGGCAACTGGCACAATTTTTCAACTACTCCAGATGATGGTGAATTTAGTCCCTGATGCTCCCAGTAACTATCTCCGCATTATCGATCCAGCTTTACCAGCGAGCATTCAGCAACTTTCCTTCAAAAATCTCCGCGTCGGTAGCACCCTGATCGATCTAGAGTTTGCCCGCGAACAAAATGTCCAGGGCGAAGAGTTTCGAGCGACCACTTCCTGTCGAGTCCTGAAGAAGCGGGGGAATTTGCGAGTGACGATCGAAGCATAGGGGGAAAGGGATTGTGAGATAATTAACCAACGAGATTGAACGAAGCTCTAAATATTTCCTCGCCTACGAGATATTTTCGCTGGCTTATGGGTACCTTAGAAATAACGAGATCGATGTCAATCTACTGTTAGCACTTAGGCTAATCCAGAAACAGCATCAGGAATACAATACTATGAGGTAACAATACGCCGTGTGAATAAAAGCGGTAGAATTAGAAGCAAATTGCTAAATCATTTACTTGCCCTACTCTACAATTCAAGAGATCGGTTGGTTATTTTATCTAAATTTGAGTCTGAGCCAGTCTGGTTTCCTAATCGAGGGAAGCTTCCATCCCCCC
This sequence comes from Synechococcales cyanobacterium PMM_0072, assembly GCA_949127675.1. Classification (GTDB taxonomy): domain Bacteria; phylum Cyanobacteriota; class Cyanobacteriia; order Cyanobacteriales; family Chamaesiphonaceae; genus Chamaesiphon. The sequence continues at coordinate 600 of CASBPY010000122.1, read as the reverse complement.
ACGGGAGGCTACTTGCGCTGATCCCAGCCACTGAAGTACGCCAAGAAACAACAGTATGTCGAAAGAAATGTTCCATTGGTGAGGCTCAATGAGCTACTGCGTAAACCCTGACTGTCCCCAACCTAAAAATCCCGCCGATGCCTTCCTGTGCCAAGCCTGTGGTGCGCGATTACTAGTGCGTAATCGCTACCGAGTCACAAAATCACTAGGACAAGGCGGATTTGGTGCTACCTTTGTAGCGATCGATGTATCGCTTCCTGGCGAGCCGATTTGCGTCATCAAACAATTAAGACCAAGCAACAACCACGAAAAGTTCCTGCGGATGGCTAGAGAACTGTTTGAGCGTGAAGCTAGAACCCTCGGTAAAATCGGCAACCATCCTCAAATCCCCCGACTCTTAGACTACTTTGAAGAACGTCGGAACTTTTACTTGGTGCAGGAATATGTCAGCGGACATACAATTCATCAAGAAGTAAAACAGATGGGACTGTTTAAAGAGAATAAAATTAGAGACTTTCTGATTGAGATCTTACCTGTCATTAGCTATATTCATACTCAACAAGTAATTCACCGCGACATCAAACCCGCCAATATTTTGCG
>CASBPY010000121.1 GCA_949127675.1 Synechococcales cyanobacterium PMM_0072 | reverse complement strand
TTGTTGGTGGTTATTACGACCTCGATACTGGATTGGTCAGTCAAATTGATTATAGATAGAGCCTTGCTAATCTTGAATTTTTAACTGGATTGTTTCTGAATACTCAACGCTACCGCCTCCGCTACCTTAATTCCATCCACCCCCGCCGATAAAATCCCCCCTGCATAACCAGCTCCTTCCCCCGCTGGATATAAACCCTGGGTATTCAAGCTCTGATAATCAGCTCCCCGCTTGATGCAAATCGGTGACGAGGTACGAGTTTCCACTCCAGTCAGCACCGCATCGTGCATCGAAAACCCATCGATTTGCTTGTCAAAAGCTGGGATAGCTTCGCGGATAGCCTCGATCGCATAATCTGGTAAACTCGAACTCAAATCGCACAGGTGAACTCCTGGTTTATAAGACGGTTTAACGCTGCCTAGCTGCTTGGATGCTGTCCCCGTCAAAAAATCGCCTACCAACTGCCCTGGAGCCTCATAGGTGCCGCCACCTAGTTCAAACGCCTTCTCCTCTAATCGCCGCTGAAACTCAATTCCAGCGATCGGACTACCAGGATAATCTGCGGGTGTAATTCCGACGACGATGCCACTATTGGCATTTTTGCCGCTGCGTTCGTATTGACTCATCCCATTTGTTACTACTCGCCCTACTTCCGAGGTAGCTGCAACAACTTGCCCACCTGGGCACATACAGAAGCTATAGACCGATCGACCATTGGCACAGTGATGGACTAGACTATAATCAGCCGCACCCAGCATTGGATGTCCGACTTGAGATCCTAGCCGACATTTATCGATCAGGGATTGGGGATGTTCGACGCGAAAGCCGATCGAGAATGGTTTGGGTTCAATGTATACTCCAGCATGATGGAGCATCTCAAAGGTATCGCGGGCACTATGTCCGACGGCAAGTACCACATGATTGCTGGGAAGATATTCGCCGCTGGCAAGGGTGACACCGCAGACTTGTCCATGTTCGATATTGATATTTTCTACCCGACTTTGGAAGCGAATTTCTCCGCCTAAAGATTCGATCGTATTGCGGATATTTTCGACGATTTTTACTAGTCGATAGGTGCCGATATGGGGTTTATTAATATATAGAATTTCCGGCGCAGCACCAGCATTTACCAGCTCCGCTAATACTTTGCGCCCATGATGTTGGGCATCCTTGATCCGACTATATAACTTTCCATCGGAAAACGTCCCCGCACCACCTTCGCCAAATTGAGCATTTGATTCGGGGTTGAATTTTGCCTTGCTCCAAAAGCCAAACGTATCAACAGATCGATCGTGTACCGCCTTGCCGCGTTCTAAAATAATTGGGCGAAATCCCATCTGTGCCAATAATAACCCCGCAAACATCCCACATGGCCCACAACCAATCACGATCGGTCGTTGTTCCAGTTTAGTCGTTGCTTGAGCCACATAACGATAACTAGTATCGGGAGTGGGGACAATATGTGGATCTTTCTTGAATCGCTGAAGTAACTGTTTCTCCTTCGTCGTCTCCACATCAATCACATAGACAAACGAAACTGCGCCCCGCTTCCGTGCATCATAGCTCCGCTTGAACACAGTATAGCGAATCAGATCCTGAGGCGCGATCGAGAGCTTCTTGAGAATAGCCGACTGAATATCCGCTTCAGTTCGATCGAGTGATAATTTAACTTCGGAGAGGCGGAGCATGAACGATTATCCTAGACAGTTGGCGCAAAATCTATTCTTATTCTGTCACAATAGTTATGCTCGGTGATTGAACCCAAGAGTATCAGAAATTATGACGAAATCTAGAACTCGCTTATACGAATTATCTGCCGCTGCTTATGCAAATGGCGATTATACTGGCTGGTTTGAAACTCTCTATGCCGAAGCTCAAGGAAACTCCGATGCAATCCCCTGGGCGGATCGAGGTGTAAATGGATGGCTGATCGACTGGATTGAAACAGCTCAATTAAATCTGCAAAATCTACGAGCATTAGTTGTTGGTTGTGGATTGGGTGACGATGCTGAGTATGTAGCAAAACTCGGTGCAAAAGTCACAGCATTTGATCTATCTCAAACTGCTATTGATTGGTGCCATCGCAGATTTCCTACCTCCGAGGTTAATTATCAAGCTGTCGATTTGTTCACTGCTCCAACCGAGTGGAAAGTTGGGTTCGATCTCGTGATTGAGATTTATACTATTCAAGCACTACCTGCAAATATCCGTCCAAATGCGATTACTGCTATCAGCAACTTTGTCGCCCCCAAGGGCAAGTTGCTAGTCGTTTGTCGTGGACGCGATCCTGAAGATGCTTGCGATAATTTACCATTCCCACTTACCAAACATGAATTAACTAAATTTACTGATACTGGACTAACTCAGGTATCCTTTGATGATTCGATAGATACATTAGATACCACTCCAGCTAGAAGATTTCGGATTGTCTATGCGCGATAAGATCTAATTTATCCAATTTTAAAATCTAAATTATCACAGCCAAAATGCTGCCAACTGCTGCTTATATTCATATCCCTTTCTGTCGGCGGCGTTGCTACTATTGTGACTTTCCGGTATTTGTAGTTGGCGATCGACATAATGGAGCAACTTCTGCTAATATTCAACTGTATGTCGAACAATTAGGTCAAGAAATTGCGACTCAAACAAATTATCATCAACCGTTAACAACTATTTTCTTTGGTGGAGGTACTCCATCGCTGTTGACGGTTGAGCAATTAGAACAGATCTTAAAACTGTTAGCCACCAAATTTGGGATTGCTAATGGTGCCGAAATCTCGATGGAAATCGATCCTGGTACCTTCGATTTGGCTCAAATTCAGGGCTATCTCCAAGCAGGGGTAAATCGGGTCAGTATTGGGGTGCAAGCATTTCAAGACAACTTATTGACTGTCTGTGGTCGATCGCATTCTGTTGCCGATATTTATGCGGCTGTAGAACTACTTCATCAAGGTGGTGTCCAGAATTGGAGCTTGGATTTGATTTCTGGTTTACCGCAACAAACTATGGCTGATTGGGAAGCTTCGCTCAAGTGCGCGATCGATCTCAACCCCAATCACATCTCCTGTTATGACCTGATTGTTGAAGCCCAAACTCCATTTGCAAAACAATACAAGCCAGGGGATACACCATTACCCAGCGATGAAAATACCGCGCAAATGTATCGGATTGCTCAACAGACTCTAACTGCGGCTGGTTATGAGCATTACGAGATTTCTAACTATGCCAAACCAGACTATCAATGTCGGCACAATCTCACCTATTGGCACAATTTACCCTACTACGCTTTTGGCATGGGTGCCGCCAGTAATCTAGAGGATAGGCGATTTACCCGTCCGCGCAAAACACAGGAATATTATCAATGGATATCCGATGGCTGTAATTGGCAAGCAGAATCAACAACAACAACTGAGGATCGGTTTTTAGAAACTTTGATGCTAGGACTGCGATTATCTCGTGGGGTCAGCTTGAGATCGATCGAGTCTGAATTTGGCATCGATAAACTAAATAGTCTCTTAAAATGTCTAGAACGATATCAGAGATCGGGATGGGTTGAGAATGTTGATAGTTACTTGAAATTAACCGATCCAGAGGGGCTATTATTTTCTAATGTGGTATTAACCGAAATATTCAGCCAAGAATTTTGAAGATTGTTTGATCGACAAGGAGCGATATTTTGAGTTCGATTTGGCTTACCATATCCGCTGAATTGGATAACTATCTAGTAGAGAATCAATACTCAAAATAGGTAGACTTTCAACAACTGCCTGGGCAACAATTATTCGATCAAATGGATCCCGATGTACCTCTGGTAAATTTTCTAGTGCATAGACATGAGTAAGCTCGATCGGGAGGATATGTAAATTATTATTATTTTGTTGATTTATAATTAACTCCTGCACCGACTTACCTAGCTTTAATTTCCCGATTTGACACTTGATTTGAATTTCCCAAACACTGGCAATGCTCAGAAACAATCGATTGTCCAGGTTTGTCAATAAATCTAATCCAGTTTGAGAAAGTTTCTCCGAAGAAGTAGCCCACCAAATCAAAGTATGTGTATCGAGTAAAAGCCTCATATCTGTTGAATTGACTGGTTGATGGATTGAATCTGTGCGGGTGTCATTGTCAGCGGATCGTTTGCTTCGCACCAAAAATCATCAGCTAGAGGTGCGTCAAAATCGTCACTCATCCAAATAACTGCACCCCGATCCAAATCTGGAATCCGTCGAGGGGATGCTGCTGAAGGCTGTTTTAGATCGGATTGCTGATGTTGGGATAAAAACCTTACAAAGTCAAATACTTGGTGGCGTTGCTCCGGTGATAATACGAATAAAGTATTCAAAACGTCTTCTGGGATGTTTAGAGATTCTAAAGCCTGACTATTCATCATTTTCCCTATGAACTTTTCTCTATTCTAGCTCGATCCGGTAGAGACTACATCTTGCGAACTGCTATCGATCAATTTGCAAGATTAGTCTATTCGTCCACAAACTTGAATGTGTTGATAATTAATTTTGGCTGCGTATTTCAACCGGAGATGAAACACACAGCCAAAAACTATTAGAATCTAATTTTTCTTCAACCAGCTAAACATCGCGCGGAGATCCTTACCGACTGTTTCGATTTGGTGTTCGGCTTCGAGACGACGAATGGCGGTGAAGCCAGCGTTCCCAGATTGTTTTTCGAGGATGAATTCACGGGCAAATTGTCCGGTTTGAATCTCGGAAAGAACCTTTTTCATCTCAGCTTTAGTCGCGTCGGTGACGATACGGGGACCACGAGTGTAGTCGCCATATTCAGCAGTATTTGAAATACTATCGCGCATAGTTGCCAAGCCACCTTCGACGACGAGATCGACGATTAGTTTTACTTCGTGGCAACACTCAAAGTAGGCGAGTTCGGGTTGATAACCTGCTTCGACGAGGGTTTCAAATCCGGCTTTGATTAAGGCACTTAAACCGCCACAGAGAACTGCTTGTTCGCCAAATAAGTCGGTTTCAGTTTCTTCGCGGAAGGTAGTTTCCAAGATACCTGCACGGGTACCACCAACGCCTTTAGCATACGCCATTGCTCGATCGCGTGCCTGTCCAGAAGCATCCTGATAAACTGCAAATAAAGCTGGTACGCCTTGTCCTTTTTCATATTCGCGGCGAACTTGGTGTCCAGGACCTTTTGGTGCAACCATGATTACATCAACATCGGCAGGCGGAATGACTTGCCCGAAGTGAATATTGAAGCCGTGTGCGAAGGCGAGGGTATTACCTGCAACGAGATTGGGTTTGATCTCGTTTTCGTAGATACCCCGTTGGACTTCATCGGGGAGCAAAATCATAATCAAGTCGGCGGCTTTGGCAGCTTCGGCGACTGTTTTGACTGTCAAGCCTGCGGCTTCTGCTTTGGCGGTGGACTTACTTCCCGCGTACAAACCAATAATTACCTTGACACCACTATCTTTGAGGTTGAGAGCGTGTGCGTGTCCTTGGCTACCATAACCAATAATTGCGACGGTTTTGCCGTTTAATAGGTCTAAATTAGCATCGTTGTCATAATACATCTGCGCCACGATCGATCTCTCCTTAACCTTGTACTGTTTCTATTGTGTCCTGTCTTGCCTTACTATTGGGCAGGAATAATCTCCCTATGCATTACCGCAGGCAGAATATCTTACCATACTGTCCTGTAACCAATGGGATCGCGGACAATGATTAATTTCTTTAATTGTCGATCGCAATCAAGAGCTAAACTAGATAGCTCTAGAAATGTTGGGTTTCCTTCGTCAACCCAACCTACCAGTCTACAGCCCTAATTCCTGATATCTGGCTTGCAAGTCGCGGATCGTGAATATTGTCTCGAAATGTAGCCCTTGGGCAGCATAAAATTCAGCACCGCCTTGTTCCCGATCGACTAATGTTAGCACTCGATCAACGACATAACCTGCTGCTCTAAGTCTCTCAACTGCTTTCATTGCCGATTGTCCAGTGGTGACGACATCTTCGAGTACAACTACCTTCGCGCCTGGTTTGAGGGTGGCACCTTCGATGTAGGCTTGGGTGCCGTGTCCCTTCGCTTCTTTACGGATAATTAGGGCGGGAATAGATTTACCTTCATACACAGATACCACGCTTACGCCTGCGACGATCGGATCTGCACCCAGGGTTAAGCCTGCAACTGCATCGGTATCTGCGGGTAACATCGAGAGCAAAATGCGGGATGTGGCTACAGCTCCTTCTGGGTGAAGGGTGACTTGTTTACCGTTGATATAATAGGTACTTTTTTGACCAGACGATAGGGTAAAATCACCTTCTTTATAAGCCAACTGGCACAGCAAATCTAGCAGATGTTGCCGTAAAGTAGTTAGATCGATCGTCGAATAGGGAATATTGCTAGAAGGTGACTGCATAATTTAGGTGTTAGGTGGACAACTGGAGCAGGAGGATACTGGTGAAATAAGATTTGGAACTCTATTCCCAACTATTCACTATCCACTATCTACTATCCACTTTCAACAATTGTTCCTGATTTGGTCATCAACCAGTTGAATAAAGTAAATAAGTGATATAGAGGTTAAACCATGATCAATTTCAAGACTATCGGTTGTGTAGCTCTAGCTGCTGTTGCGGCTAGCTGTTTTGCACCCAAAGTACAGGCAGAGACTGTCGCAGAGGCTATGAACAAAGCTATCTTCAACGAATCAGGCGATATTTATCGGAATGCAGGGATCGATCGTCAAGCAACGCTATTATTTGGACTGAGCTATCCTGACAAGGAATATCTCGGTGATGCTCAATCGATCGGTAGAATTTATAATGATGCACTCCGTCAACGTGCCAGTGAGCCAGTTCGTACCACTGATTTACCCAATCCATTCAGTGAATCCCTGTTGACTAGTCCTCCGAAAAATTAGGAGCGTATAGGGGTGTGGGAGTAAGATCTGATCGTGAGAATCGTCTCCCACTCTCTCCTCATCCCCGCAGATTCAATCTTGCTCTGACGATCTTAATTTCCTCATAACTGTAGTCATCACCTAGATGTACCTTAATTGGTGTGAGGCGTTCAGCTCCGACGACAGCGATTGCTTGTTCGATCTCAGTGGCTTTTTCGGGTGCTACGATTCGATCGATCTTTACTTCGTAGCCGCATTCCATCAGCTTTAATATGTGATCGAAGATCGTGTTTTCCCGCATCGATCTTTTTTCAGCGATTTGCTCAATGCTCATGCCCCGTTGATAGAAGTCTAGGGTTTCTAAGTGGGTGTGGGATACATCACTTTTTCTGGCGCGAGGGGCGGGCATCGGTGGGGTGGGATCAGATTCGGTGAGGACGGACAGGCCAGATTCGGCTCTGAAGGCTCTAATTTCACCTGTGAACATTTCCCCATACTGAGCTAGTTTGCGTGCGCCTACGCCGGATATTTGGGCGAATTGGGAGAGGGTTTGGGGCTGTTGTTGAGCCATTAGTCTCAGGCTGGAATCAGCAAAGATCACATAAGGCGGTACTTTATTTGCATCTGCGTATTGTTTCCGCAGCTTTTGGAGCCGACTGTAGAGAAATTGAATTTCAGCCGTATTGGTGGTGATATCGCTGGTTTCTACTGTCGGCGGAGCTAGATCGATCGCAATTTCGACTTTACGTTTGTTGGTGAGGATTTCCCAGCTCAAGGCGTTGAGTGTCAAGACTGAATAACCATCGCTGGTTTCATCGACTAATCCTTGATGAAGTAATGATCTGCCCAAGGTGCGCCATTCATTCTGGGTGCGATCTTTGCCAATGCCATAAGTGGACATGGTGTCATGTCCATTTTTGAGGACTTTATCATTTTTAGATCCACGCAACACATCGATGGTGTGCGCCAACCCAAAATTTCGTCCTTGTTTCCCAAATCTAGCCACACAGGATAATAACTTTTGGGATTCGATTGTCCAGTCAGAAATTGGGCGGGGATGTTTACAGTTATCACAGTTGTCGCAGTTGCCAGGAAAGCTTTCGCCAAAGTAGCCGAGTTGAATAATCCGGCGGCATTCACTGGCTTCGGCATAATTAATTACCCGCCGTAATTGTTGTTTGGCAATTAGCTGTTCTTCTTCGAGTGCGAGTCCAGTTTCTCGATCGACTTTTTGGGCAATGAGATACTCGATTGTTTTAATATCACCTAATCCAAAATACAGGGTGCA
>CASBPY010000120.1 GCA_949127675.1 Synechococcales cyanobacterium PMM_0072 | reverse complement strand
GCCGTCGCAACCATTCTTCTTCATGGGGAGTGGTTGAAAGTATTGGACTATCCTTCAGCTTTAGAGCGTTAGAAGGTCGCAACCATTCTTCTTCATGGGGAGTGGTTGAAAGAAATGGAGTCGCGTTCAAGGATGCTGGTATGCGAAAGTCGCAACCATTCTTCTTCATGGGGAGTGGTTGAAAGCTTGGTGCTTGAGTCGGGCGGCTTTTTTGCCTGTAGGTCGCAACCATTCTTTTTCGCAGGGAGTGGTTAAATCTGCACCTAGTTTTAGAAATCTGGAGTAATTGAAAGGAGTCCCATTTCCCGCTTAGAAAAATGCAGCTATGTATAGTGCATGTTCAATATTCTTGCCTGAATGACATTAATTAGTGAAATTGACACTAATTTGTTAACAGTGACAGATAATTAGTTAATGTACACTACTTGATGTTAGGGACTTACAACAACAACTGTACAGCTACAAAGCGGGAAATGGGACTCGAACCCACGACATTCACCTTGGGAAGGTGACGTTCTACCACTGAACTATTCCCGCAGTAGAACCCAATCTTAGCATATTGCCAGATCGAATTCGGATAATTTTGGTCAAAATCGATTCATCCGATCGACATATCTCCAGGCAGAAGCATAGTCTTTGCGGATCAGTTCCCAGAAGTAATCATCATCGAAAGCCAGATAGTGAGCTTCTATTTTCGGTTTCTTTTTGGCACGGGGAGTGGCTGGATCAGTCCGACGATTGTTAGATGGATGCCTTTTGCTGTTCGATTTAGTCGCACTGGGCGATGGCGGCGAGAGCAGTGTGAGTTGGGTAAATTGAACCACAAGCTAAGTAGTAGGAAGGACAGAATACGCGATCGAACTTTCTGTAGCGATTATATCTTGTCAGCGATACCGACAATCTCGTTGGCGGAGCCTCTCAGAATGAGAATCGGTTCGATTTCATCTGCTGGCTGGAATCCAAAGATCTGCGAGTAGAAGTAAAATTCACCAGTCAGGGCGCGTTTGATATTTGCCGCCTCACGGAAGCCATGTTGCTCGGTGGGGAAGGTGACGTATGCAACTGGGATCTGTTTAGCCTTGAGTGCTGCTACCATCATTTCCGCTTGATTTGGTGGGACTACTTTGTCTTCCAATCCTTGGAAAAAAGCGATCGGACAGGATAATCGATCGGTAAAATATAAGGGAGATCGATCTTGATATAGTTTAGCTTGGGCTGGGTAGGGCGCGACTAATCGATCGAGATAGCGAGATTCAAATTTGTGGGTATCTTTGGCAAGTGCGGCGAGATCGCTGACACCATAATAGCTGGCACCTGCTTTGAACGTATCCCCGAAAGTGAGGGCGGCTAGAGTAGTATAGCCACCTGCACTGCCCCCAGAAATCGCCAATCGATTGGCATCAGCTAAATTCTGCTCGACGAGATAGAGCGCGGCATTGGTACAGTCATCGACATCAACGATGCCCCACTTACCATCCAAACGGTGTTGATAAGCTTTTCCGTAGCCAGTACTCCCACCATAATTGACATCGACAACGGCAAAACCGCGACTTGTCCAGTATTGGGTTTTGAGATTGAGCTGGCTGGAAGTAGCGGCAGTGGGGCCACCATGACTTTTGACCAGGAGTGGGGGCTTTTCGCCCAGGAGTGGCTGGTAGTCGGGATTGGTAGGTGGGTAATAGAAGGCGTAGGCAGTCCCCTCGGTGGTGGGGAATTCGATCGATTGAGGGACAGATAGATAGGCTGGATCGAGATCTGATTTGGTGGAGCGTTGGAGAATTTCGTGAGCTTCGGTGAGCAGATCGATCGCGATAATTCGATTAGACTGAGTAGCTGAAGCCGCACAGCAATAGACGGAGTTTCCAGTTGCCCGAATGCCAGAAATATCTGTATAGGGCAGATTGAGCTGAGTCAAGTGCCCACTGAGGGTGTTAATTAAGGCGAGCTGCCAGATCCCCTGTTGAGTATAGGCGCAGACAATCCGGTGTTTACCAATCAGTGCATAGGTAGACATCCCAAACACCCACTGGGGTAGTCCAAATTCCGCAGCTAAGGCATAGATAATTTGAGTAGTGCCCTGATTCCAGCAATAAAGATTGCCCCAACCAGACCTATCGCTGATAAAGTAGAGTCGATCGTCTGATGACCATTGGGGCTGACAGATCGTCTCATTCGCGCCACCTGCAATCAACGTTGGTGCAGAGAGATAGCCCTTATTAATCGTCGCAACTTGCAAATTAGTTCCATCCCACGGCAGATTGGGATGATTCCAACTCAACCAGGCTAATTTAGTACCATCAGAATTTAGGCGTGGAGCCGCATAAAAATCACAACCACCAACCATGATATATACATCATCAGGTTTGGTTAAATTGATACTGACGATCGTATTTAACGGTTCAAAATCAGCCGAATCATGTTCTTCCTGAACACAAATTAATCGTTGGTTACGGGTATCGACAGTAAAGTCGGCATATCGCTTAGTTTTGTCATGGGTGAGTTGACGAACCTGCTGGGGATTTTCGGCTCTCAGATCCTGGACATACAGACAATTATCACTATTGTTACTAAAATAAACTCGTCCATCAACAACCGTATAAGCAGCACCGCCATACTCATGGACGCGATTCCGCACATTATATTCTGGCGGGGTAACATCACTAATTTTGCCATCTTCAGTCCTTCTCACAATCACACTCCGCCCTGCTTCTTGAGGGCGTGATTCTAGCCAATAAGTATCCGTCCCATCGAGAACAATCGAACCAAGTCCAATACTATCAGCAACGATCGAATCAGCAGTAATTGGGGACTTCCAGGAACCAAATGGAGCGAGTTTCATAGGATCTTTTTGGTAGAGTATCGCAGTAGTGATTGGACAAAATTGTCATGATAATTTAGCGCGCAAATTGGGTAAATAGTACCAACAAAAAACTCGCCTAATAAGGATTCTAACCGATCGAGGAGAAGCCTCAACCGTACCCTTGGCAATAATTCACTAGCTGTTCCAACTCAATAATAACTAAAGCTAGATACTTGAAGTTATCTAGCTTTATAATTTCAACCAATTTGATCATTCTTACCATTGAAACCCATGCAGCTTTGGTAATGGCGCGGAAGTCGATGTCACCCGCAATAATCGCGGAATCGTGCCGCTATTGTAAACCCGAAATTCACTCTCAACGCTAGCATCAGCATCCCGTACAGCTTGATTCATCACTGTCGAGCCATTTCGATCGGAAACAGAACGATGGAACGTGCCCCTGGGAATCCGCAAGATCTCGCGATCGGTCTCCAATCGCACGATATGATAGGGATAGTTCCAAGTAAAATTGATCAGAAAAAATGTCCTGCCCCCAGATATCGCCAGCAGGTTGTCTTCCTGATGGGGGTGTAGATAAAATTGCCAATAGCCCTCACTACTATCCGGTGGGCTGATAGCAGGGCCTTGATGAACGACCAGATCGCGAACATTGGATGCTGGCACGGTAATATCAAAGAAGCGAACGCTAGGCGTATCGCGAAATTTTTTGTAGCTGACCATTTCAAACATAGGTTTTACCTGATCCAAATAAATGTTGAATTACACATCAGCGTCCCACATCTAATTTTGTCAAACCGTCAACTCTGGACATTTTTGCTATCTCGTGGTCTGATTTTAGCAGCTAATTCAAAGTCTCTGCTCCGAAAGCAATTTTTGGAGCATCGAGATTGTTTGCCCCAATTTGGGAATGCTTAGTGTAGCATTGAAACATGGGCGATCGAAGTCTCATGTAGTTGCAGACTCTTAATTTAGCAAAATCGGGGCAATTATCATATGGCAGTATCATTATCCAAAGGGCAACGGGTATCTTTAGAAAAGATTGCTCCAGGACTGACAGAAGTTTTTGTGGGATTGGGTTGGGATCTCAAATCGGTAGATACAGGCGTTGATTTCGATCTTGATGCTTCGGTATTTTTACTTGGTAGTAACGATAAGCTAATATCTGACAAGCATTTTGTTTTTTTTAATAATCTGACTAGTCCAGATCCTGCTAAATCGATCGAGCATACTGGTGATAATCTCACAGGTGCGGGTGACGGTGATGATGAGATGATCAAGGTTAAGTTAACACAAGTTCCCGCTGAAGTTGAGAAAGTTGTAATCACAGTCACAATTCATGAAGCGCAAGAGCGGAAGCAAAATTTTGGCCAAGTCCAGAATGCATTTGTCCGCATTGTCAATCTTCAAAATGAGCAAGAAGTAGTTCGTTACGACTTGGTAGAAGATTATTCAACTGAGACAGCTTTAATTATGGCTGAACTCTATCGCAAAGATGGTGAGTGGCGATTAAATGCTGTTGGAGCTGGTTATCAAGGTGGTTTGAAAGCATTACTCGATCGCTATCAATCTCCGTAGTAATTACCACTCAATTAGCAAGTATCTTCTATGGCAATTAATCTTCAGAAAGGACAACGAATTTCTTTATCTAAAGAAGCCCCAGGACTAACTAAAATTATCTGTGGACTGGGTTGGGATATTGTCAAACCTGATGGCGGCGGTTTCCTTAGTAAATTCGTTAATAAAGCAGGCGAAAATTACGATCTAGATGCTTCAGTTGTTTGTCTTAACGATGCTGGAAAGCTCATCGATAACAACAATATTATTTACTTTGGTAATCTCGCACATCCTTCCGGTGCAATTGTCCATCAAGGTGATAATACGACTGGTGCAGGTGACGGTGATGATGAAATAATCATGATCGACTTATCACGAATTCCATCAAGTATTGGCAAGCTAGTATTTGTCGTAAATATCTATGATTGTCAAGGGCGTAAGCAAGATTTTAGTCAAGTCGAGAATGCTTTTGTCCGACTAGTAAATACTGCAAATAATCAAGAACTAGCAAGATTTAATCTCTCTGGTCAAGATTATCAAGGGATGACTGGCATGATTTTAGCTGAGGTTTATCGCCACAATCAAGAGTGGAAAATGGCCGCGATCGGTAATGGTGTCAGCGTCAACGGATTGAGCGAACTCGTCAAAGCTTATCTCTAAATTATATTTATTTAAAACAGACTCAATTTGGTTGTGATTGAGTCGGTTTTTTAGCATTTTAATTTACACTCCAGTAGTTCACTGTCCACTACTCACCAGCATCAGACAGTTTTTCTGGCGCATCTTCCCGTTGAGAAAAACCCCAAGCAAAAATAATACCGATCGTTGATACGACTAGTATTTCTGGGACTTCTACTTCAGGAAATGCTGCCTTCACTAATAACTTAATCCCAACAAGACCAACTGTTACATAACCAGCATCTTCCAAGTAGGTATACTCATCCAACCACTTAATAAATAATCCTGCCATAAATCGCAGAATAATAATCCCAATTGTCGCACCACTAATTACCAACCAAGTATCAGTTGATACGGCAATTGCAGTAGCTACGCTGTCCAAAGAAAAAGCAAGATCGGTAATTGCGATCATTGGAATTGCCTGCCACAGACTATCGAATTTTGGCCCGTGCTTTTCGCCGTCTTCCCCAGTCTTGGAACTAAAGTATTGATATACCAACCACAGCAGATAAGCAGCACCCAAAACCTGAAATTGCCAGTAACGCACTACCCAAGTAGCCGCTAAGATCAATGTCATCCGCAGGATATAGGCAAGAATCAAACCGATATTCAATGCCTGACGGCGCAATTTATCATCAGCCAATCCTTGGGAAATAGAAGCTAGCGCGACGGCATTGTCAGCCGATAATACGGCTTCTAAGGCAACTAGTACTAGTAATAGCATTGGTGTTGAAGTACCAACGGCTACTGGAGCATCGAGTAATTTGTCAATCATCAGATCGTTTAAGGCGTGAATTGTACTATTGAACTAACCATGTATTTATAGTACCCAGATTCGATCGAATATTTTGGGATGCTGTCAGATGGCGGTAAGATGTTGGTCGGTGCGTTTGGTCGATAATTGAAGATGAAGAAAAAAAATCTGGCAGTACTATTC
>CASBPY010000119.1 GCA_949127675.1 Synechococcales cyanobacterium PMM_0072 | reverse complement strand
GGGAATAGGGGATAGGGGATAGGGGATATATCTCAGCCTCCACAGGCATTTTGACTAATTTTAGTTGTTTTGGAATGTAGACAATCTGCACCAAATATACCCAAAGCCTAAACCCTATTCCCTATCCTCTTCTCCCTATCCCCTTGTGCAAAGAAATCTGCTCCACAACAGGCTGAGTCGGCAACCATTGATTCGCAAGTTGGGCAAATTGCTGCGGGTCGCCACTGACAATAAATTTAGTGGGCATGGCTGCGACACTACTGTTGATACCGAGTAGATTTAGTTCTTTAGTCGCGGCATTGACGACATGAATCGCTGGATTGATAAATCGCAGATTAGCCGGAACGAACTTCCGTAAAATCGGTTCGAGATGGGGATAATGGGTACAACCATAGACTAAAGTATCGATCGATCGATCGAGCAGTGGTTGCAGATACTGCTTGGCAATCTCTAGTGTAGCTGGCTCTTGAAGACGATTATTTTCAATTATGGGTACAAACTCAGGACAAGCAACTTGCCACACCTCTGCGTGGGGATTTGCCTCTTGAATCGCATGGAGATAAGCATCACTCTGAACGGTGGCTGGAGTCGCAATTACTCCAATCCGCTGACCCTGAAAAGCAGCAGCTCTCGCTCCAGGTAAAATCACACCTAAAATCGGTAAATCGTATTCACTCCGAACTATTTCCAGGGCAAGTGCCGAGCTAGTATTACAAGCCATGATTGCCATTTTTACCCGCTGTGATACCATCCAATCCAAGGTCTCACGGGTAAACTGGATAATCTCTGCCGCACTCCGTGTACCATAAGGCACTCGTGCAGTATCGCCAAAGTACAATACCGACTCATGGGGAAGCTGACGATAAACTTCTTGCAAAACAGTCAATCCCCCCACGCCACTATCAAATACGCCAATTCTAGTAACTTCGGCTTGGAGTTGCTGACGGGGAGTAAATCGGTCTTGCATAGAGTTAGGAAAGATCGAGGGAATAAAATGATTTACAGCGCAAAATATCTGCGCCAAAGACTTAATTACGCTCCTTGATATACTGAACAATTCCTCTGGCAATGCCTTCTGCCATCACCTTTTGATAATCATCCCGCCGGAGCCGAGCAGCTTCCACTTCGCTCGTCAAATAACCAGTTTCGACTAGAATAGCGGGAATTGCTGACTTTCGCAATACTAAAAATCGCGCTGATCTGACTCGTCGATCTGCCAGATAAAAACCATTATTATTTACGTAGTCTAAGACTGCATTTTGAACTGTTTCGGCAAAGGAGCGACC
This sequence comes from Synechococcales cyanobacterium PMM_0072, assembly GCA_949127675.1. GTDB lineage: Bacteria > Cyanobacteriota > Cyanobacteriia > Cyanobacteriales > Chamaesiphonaceae > Chamaesiphon. The sequence goes on along the minus strand of CASBPY010000119.1, from coordinate 28,133 downwards.
CAGATTATAGTGATACAACTCTAAACCATTTACATCAGGGCGACCGTCGATCGAATTGGCATGGATACTCACAAATAGACTGGCACCCGATTCCCGTGACATGGCGACTCGTTCATCTAAGCCAACAAATTCATCACCAGTTCGAGTCATCTTGACGGCAATTCCTTGTCTGGCAAGAATATCCGAAACTCGTTTGGCGATCGGCATGATTACATCTACTTCGCGTAATCCGTCGGCATTAATTGCCCCAGGATCCTTGCCCCCATGTCCAGGATCGATCATCACCAAGACTCTACCATTGCTAGGCGGTCTGGCCGTAGGCACAGGATCTACCTTGTTAGCTGGATAGCGTTTAGGGGTACTAACATTGATCGGTACTTGAGCTGGCGGTGGGTTAACGGCAATTCGCACGCTACTACCTACAGGCTGTAAGTAAACCCAGCGATTATCTAGATACTGGCGCACCAGATCGACTCTCACTCCATCCACCCGACGAACCAGAATCGAAATATCATTACCTTGAGCACTCACCGTCAGATATCGACGGGAATCGGCAGGAACTTGATAGCCAGGTGCTAATCTAGCATTGGGAATTGTCACCCGATAGCTGCCAGATCCAATATCCCAACCAGTTGTGTATTTTAGTTGAGTGCGATCCTGCCTGTCCGCTTGCACCAGTATGCCTGTTCGAGTAGGATCGAGGGCGATGTAGTTAACGGCTGTGCCGATACTGGTATTGGCCGCAATCCTTGGACGGGGAGCTTGGGTGGCAATAATTTGACCATCTTCATTAAAGACTGCCACAGGGCCAGTTGGGGCACCACGGGGAAAAGATTGGAGCAGTTGGGGTGGGGGTAGCTGCACTGACCACTGTTTGCTCGTGCTAGCTTGGATCAATACTTGCTGCGGATCGATCGAGTATTGGGGATCGAGTTCCAGTACCATCCGCGTCCGATCTGAATCAAATTGACCCACTCGTAATGACTTGATCCCATTACTCAGCAACTGGGACGAAGTTGGCTGATTGAGCCTAGTTTCAGGCAGATCGAGGATCAACCTACTGGGGTTAGCCAGCATTTGGGCTTCAGGTTTCACTGCTGCACTGGTACTAAAGTCAATCCGGTTTTCGGTTGAATTAAATTGCCAGGACAGAATTTCTGCCGCTGTTGCAGGCCGTGATACCATCACGAAACTAAAAATACTGGGTAATAGCCAGTTGTATCTCACAATGCTTACTCCTAAGATGGGAAACTACCTGGGTAGATTTGTTCGGGGGGAAAGAGTCGGGATGGTCGATCCGCGTTCTGGAACTGGAATCGTCACAAACCAATTGATCGGATTTTCGCCAGTAAATTGGACTCGTTTCGGATTCATCGTGTATCCAGGCTGTAACTCTAGCACTAGTCTAGTGGTATTACTATTAAACGACCCTACTCTCAACCACCTAAAATTACCTGTAAATTTTTGGGTGACTGTTGGCTTTGGAAAACCGATCCCAGGTAGGTCAATGACTAGTCGGGTGGGATTAAAAAGCATCATTGCTTTGGGTTGAACGCCAGCATCAGTCTTGAAATCCAATCGATTTTTAGCAGGGTCAAATTTCCATGATGTCAATTGACCCGCGTGAGCTGGAATTGCTAAGAGACAGAAACTAAAGACACTCAGCAGTAAAAATTGAAATCTCACTATATCTCATCCTTAACAGTGGACAGGTATGGCAGTAGCGGAGCTGCTGCTTGTACCTAAAGCTAGGCTAAATAAAGCCAACGTATTAGCTTCTTCTGATGAATAGCTGTCGGTTGATGCTCGTATTGCTAGCAAGCATCTAGATGAACTTTTCGATCGGATTGTTTCTAGATTAATAGAAAAAATTAAGATTATGGGACTCTGTGGTAAGATACCATGAATTTGGGGGATCAGTTTAAAATTTGGGCTGCAATCCGTTGTAACGATCGAATAATCTGGATTTTTCCAAAGCTAATCGCAGTGGAATTTGGATTGAACAGAAAATTTGAATCGCGACCTCGTAGCATCTGCCGAACTGATTCTGACCCTGACTGCTAAATCAACAAGCTAGTTCCAAAGTTGATATCAACGAGCTTACCGATTTAATTCCCACTTGGTTAACCCAACGGGCTAATTTACTATTTTTAAGTCAATGCTAAGTAATTTAGATCCCTGGTGGTAAGTCTTTGCGGGCGTAAGGCATCGATCGCCGCAACATGTCTACAGCATATTTTATTTCTGAAATAGGATTGACAGCAGTCCACACACCCGCCGTATTGAGCCTCCGACTTTCAAAATGCAAGTGTGGCCCAGTCGAATTCCCCGTGCTGCCAACTAGCCCAATTACGTTACCTTGGGCAATGGTTTCTCCTGCTTGGACAGATATTTTTGAGAGATGACCGTAAAGAGTTTGCTGAGTGTCACTATGTTGAATAATGACCGCGTTGCCATAGCCACCATTCCAACCTGCGGAAATCACGGTTCCAGAACCAGTTGCTACAACGGGAGATCCAGCAGGTGCCGCAAGATCTAGCCCGGAGTGAAAGCGACGAGTACCTGAGAGGGGATGGGTTCGCCACCCAAACTGTGAACTAATCGATGCTGGATTTGTCAGCGGGTAAATGAAGGGTAAAGGGGACTGATTTTCCTCCGTAGCTAGGGGCAGGGTGTTGCTGGGCTGGGCTGGAGTAGCATTAGCTGTTGGAGCGATTTTTACCGACGGAAGTTGTTTAAATGCGGGCTGTCCTTTAATAATCTGAGTTAGCGGTAGTGGGACGGGAATTTCCACCGAGGCATCCCACTGTGTCGCAACTGGGACGGCACTAATTTTATGGCTGAATCCAGGTATTGTCGCTACATCACTCATAAATACATTTGTCTGGGCAGTGGGTGGGATTGCCACATCCGGTACCATTTCGGTAGCGACCAGATCTGGATCGGCAAGACTATTCGCCACTGATACTTGAGATTTTAATGTATTATTTGCTACGAGCTTCTTAACGATCGGTAATGTATTTTGGGCTATTGTAGCCTGAGCACTTAGAAATGCACCAGTAATAATTAAAAAACTCAAAGATATTTGTTTGCTCATAAATACGTGACGATCTGTAGTAGAGTAACAGTCAAAATTTAAGAATTAAATCTGAAGTTAGAACTTTGTCAGTATAGCAATATTTGATCCCAATAATAGTAGTTATGACTATCTATAGTGATAAGAATTGCTTATTTAAGCCAATCTTGAGCTAATGAAATTTAGAACCAACAGTTTATGTACATTTACTCTAGACAAAAGATATTAAGTCACCAAGATTTAAATTTTTATTAACCTCATCATCAGGAATTTTGGTATTTACAGCTAGTCGATAGAAATGATCGAATCGTGACATGGTAGTCCCAATTACAACCGTTTGTTGGCGATGTTGATTAAAAATTTGTTGAAACTTAGCAGTGACATTACCTGTCAGTGAATCACGAGTCGGGACGATACAGCGTTGACAAGGATTGATCCCCTGAAATTGAACATCACCCAATTGAAAATCAACTACCGCATCAGGTGATGTAAATAGCCGATCTTCCCAAAAGGCTGGAACGTCACTCAGTTCTAAATTAGTTCTAAATCTTCGCCGAACTTCTGCTAAATCGAGATCGGGAAACCAGTCGCAAACAGCTAATAAAGTGGCTGTACTGATGATTTTTGGGCCATAAGCTGCTAAGTCATCTGGAAATCCACTCACAACATTTTCGATTAGGTTAACCGGAAATCCAAAAAACTCACTCAACCAATTAGCTAGTTCGACTAACTCATTAGTCAAGCAAAATATTTGGGGATTAGGATGATCAGCAGTTGAAAGACTAACTAATAATCTATCTTGTGATTCAACAAAATCAAACCGAGTACGGATTTGCTGAATTTTTGCTGTGCGTTTGGCATTAACAATTTTACCATTGGTATCAACTATCGCCCACCTTCGATCGAATGATAAGGTACCACCTACTGATATTTTGGATCGATCGACTACCTTACCATCCAATGATTTAATCGGATAAATAACAATCTGTGCTAGTACTGGTTGATAATTTGTTGTCATCAGTAATCACAACTTAATACTGTTCGATCCCACTAAACTTATGTCCAGATTTAGCAGATTCGCCACAGGTGCGCGGTGTTGGAATGATTTTACCTGGATTAGCCAATTCTTTAGGGTTGAATACTTGGCGTACCCACTGCATGGTTTCTAGATCTGTCTCAGTAAACATCTCCGACATATAGCAGCGTTTATCCGCACCAATTCCATGTTCACCAGAGATACTGCCACCAACTTTAACACATAGCTTGAGAATTTCCCCACCTAAAGCCTCCACCTTTTCTAAAGCACCTGGTTGGGAGTTATCGTACAGAATTAATGGGTGCAAATTACCATCCCCAGCATGGAAGACATTCGCCACAAAATGACCATATTCTTCACCCAGTCTGGCTATTTCTTTGAGAACATAGGATAACTGAGTCCGTGGAATTACCCCATCTTGCACATAATAATCGGGGCTAATTTTGCCCATCGCGGCAAAAGCTGCTTTCCGCCCTTTCCATAACCGTAATCGCTGTTCTGGTTCCGTCGCAATTGTAATGTTTCGTGCCCCATTCTGCCGACAAATCTCCGCGACTTTATCTTGATTTGTCTCAACTTCCAGGACAGAACCATCGATTTCTACCAACAGAATCGCCGCTGCATCGCGGGGATAACAATTAGTTTGCACAACATCTTCGACAGCATTGATACTAAACTTGTCCATCATTTCAATTCCGGCGGGGATAATTCCCGCGCCGATGATGCCTGAGACTGCGCTACCTGCCGCTTCAACGCTGGCAAAATCGGCTAAGAGGACACAAATCGATTCAGGGGTTTTGAGAATTTTGAGGGTGATTTCAGTCGCGATGCCGAGGGTGCCCTCTGAGCCAACGAATAAGCCAGTCAAGTCATATCCTGGCATTTCGGTAATTTCCCCACCGACATCGATAATTTCACCACTGGGAATGACTAATTTCAAACCGAGGACATGATTCGTCGTCACGCCATATTTGAGACAGTGAACGCCACCGGAATTTTCAGCAATGTTACCACCGATCGAACAAATAATCTGACTGCTCGGATCTGGCGCGTAATAAAAGCCGCCGCCACTGACAGCCTGAGTCACCCAATTATTAATTACTCCAGGCTGGACGACTACTCGCTGATTTTCCAGATCTACTTTGAGGATCTGATTCATCAATGAGGTGACAATCAGCACACAATTTTCCACTGGTAACGCGCCACCAGATAAACCTGTTCCCGCCCCCCGTGCAATCCAAGCCACATTATTTTCGTCGCAAATTTTCACCGCTGCGGCTACCTGCTCGGTAGTCTTGGGCAAAATCACCAAATCAGGACGTTCCCGATAACTAGTCAAGCCATCGCACTCGTAGGTGATTAATTCTTCCCGCCGCTGAATGATCCCTTTGCTACCAACAACCTTCATCAGTTGTGCGATAATCGGTTTCCAGTCGCGGGCTGTAGCTCTTTCTGTAAGTAGCATGATAAATCAGGGCTAGAGTTCATCCATCTTAATTATCAATTATTTTCCTACGGAAAGGCTTCACCAACAATTCTCAATTACTCACGAGCCTTAATCTAGCCATTACCTGGATTTTACCTCGATCGATTAGATTGAGTTCAGATTTTGGAGCGTTAATTATGCTGTCGATCGTTCAAAGTGCGGATTTAGATTACTCCCAACCACAGCATCAACAACCACTAGTTCTCAATAAGCGACTATATTTTCATGCCAAAGGGGAGGAAATTCCCTTATTTCCAGAGGGAGTATGGCAAGTGACTCAAGGATTGGTGCAACTGAGTGCAAACTACGAAGATGGCGAACAAGTATTATTTGGCTGGGCTACTGCTGGAGCCTGGTTTGGTACCCAAGGATCTGATACCCTAGATTATCAAGCGATCGCTTTATCCCCTGTATATTTACGCTGGTTGCGACTAGATGAAATTGAAAGTTCGATCCAACTATCGCAGCTTTTGCTCCCTGAATTAGTCAAACGGATGCGTCAAGCGGAATTGTTGCTAATTATCAATGGACGCAGACATACTGTCGAACGGTTAAAAGGTTTATTATCCTTACTCAGAAAGGAAGTGGGCGAATCATTACCAAATTGTCAGACCCGAATTGGTTATAAATTTACCCACCAACAGCTAGCCAGCGCAATTGGGACAACACGAGTCACCGTCAGTCGGATGATGGCCCAGTTTCAAGCCAAAGGTTATATGGCACTCGACAGGCATCGCCACCTGATTCTAGATAATAATTACTTTGGAGAAATCGGCAATTAGGTCGATTGACAGTTGCGGTTTGGGTTCTCAATAATGGTTTATTAAGCTAACCTAATATTGACAGACTTCGATCGCAACTATGGCAAAGCGTTATCTACCAGAAACAACAGCGCATGTGCGCGTCACTCAGCACTCTTGGCAACTTAGCAAAGTGATTGGCGAGGTAAGTGCTGGCGAATTTTGCTGGGAATTTCAATGGCACTGCCAGGAAGGACATTTTGAATTAATTGTCGAACCATCATTAGGACGTGCGTTAATTCAAGATGCTTTAGGGAGATTCCTAAAACAGTGGGATTATCAACTAGAGGCTGGGGGTGACTATGAATTTACTGTGAGAGCAAAATTTTAACTGGCGAACATTTAGATCGCTAGTGGAGTCATAATAAAAACGTAACAATTCGATCAACGGTGATCTATGTTATGTTTTGCACTCAAAGTTTTCGTCTTATCTTCTATGAAAAAATTCACCTTAACGGCTCTAACTACCGCTCTTTGCTCTTTATCGATCGTTACTACCTCTGTTGTTCCTACGGTTGCTCAACAACCAGTTGTGGCCCCTAAAACAGCTCCATCAGGTACCCCTACGGCTGCACCCACTCCTGCCAACAATCCACAAGCACAATTAATCGAGCAGTTAAAGATAACTAAAGATCAACAAATTAAATTAGAAAAAGTCACCCAAACTTTTCGTCAAAAATACATTGCGGTATTCACACCGAGCCAAAAAGAACAACTAAAAATTGCCTATCAACAAGGCAAACAGCCAGGATTTAAGCTAACTACCGAGCAAGAAAATAAGCTCAAAGCAATATTTACTACTGCCTCCGCCCAACGAGATGCAATCTTAACCCCCGAACAAAAGCTGAAAGTCCAAGAATTTAACAAGCAATACGCGCCCAAACGATAGGTAGTACATAGTGGGTAGTGGGATGAAACTCAAGCGTTAGACTTCAATTATTCATCCTCTACCCTATTACCACTGTAAAGATCCGGCTGTTTCTCCCTCTGCCTTCTTCAATTGAGCATCTCGCTCAAACCATTGGGTAATCTGCTGCGGCGTAAGATCTTCGACCTTCACCTGTTCTTCTTGGGCGATTTGTTGGAGCAATCTCAATGAAGAGATCGTAATCCGCGCGAGGAATTTCTCATGAGTGGACAGCATTGCTGTTTCTACGTCTAGAGCTTCTGCTTGAGTTAAATATTTTTCGTTGTTCATCAGAATTTAAGATATTAATTTTTGTCGTTCATTGATATCAAATAACCACACTGATGCTCACCATCGACAATCCAGTGGGTGCGTTCCACCTGACAATCTGCCAACGCCGCTGCAAACATTTCTAATTCATGCCCACAGACAGCCGGAAACGATGCTGCAACCTGGGAAATAGCGCAGTTATGTTCCGTGAGGATGAATTTGTCACTTCGATCATCCACAGCATGATAGTCAGCCATATAACCCTCTTGACGACGCAATTCAACCAACTTTGCAACTCGATCGATCAATACGCCATTACCCAATTTCTCGCGATAGTCGATGCTCTTTTTTTGCCAATGATGCTGGAGCATTTTCCCAGCTTGCTCATAGCCCAGATTCTCGACGAGAGTATCGAGGAAAGAGATCGCAAATCGATCGTATTGATTGGGAAACCGATCGCGTCCTTTTGGACTAAGCTGATAAATATGCTGAGGTCTACCTGTCCCTGATGACACCGACTGGTAAACGATGAGTTCCTCCGCCTGTAAATCTTTGAGATGGCGACGAATTGCTTGAGGGCTAATCGTTAGAGTGGTAGCTAAATCTTGGGCAATGGCTTGTCCCTGCTTGAGCAGATATTCGAGGATATCCTGTTTAGTTGAAGTATGCTGCTCGGTGATCATATCGGTGCTGGGATTGGTGAAGTGGTCGCTCGCAGACATTCAAATAAAACTTTTTGATTAATTTTGCTACTTTGACAACAACTAAGTTGTTAAAGTACTCTAGAATATAGTTAAACAATTAATCAGTTGTTTTAGTATATGATATTTTGGCTATCCCAGCCAGACATATTAACCATCCTTAATTCTAGAGAGAGCACAGGCGATCGATGAGTACTATAGTCCAAAACTTAGTTAATCAACCTTATAAATACGGATTTGTGACTGATATTGAGTCAGATCAGATTCCCCGTGGTTTGAATGAGGATATCGTGCGGTTGATTTCATCCAAGAAAGATGAGCCAGAATTTTTGCTCAACTTCCGCCTCCGCGCCTATCGCCAGTGGTTGAAGATGACCGAACCTACTTGGCCCCATGTGGACTATCCAGCGATCGATTACAACGATATCATCTATTACTCCGCCCCCAAACAAGCCGCCAAAAAATTGGATAGTTTGGATGAAGTCGATCCTGTGTTGCTCGAAACCTTTGAGAAATTGGGGATTTCCCTCAACGAGCAAAAACGCTTATCTAACGTGGCTGTCGATGCAGTATTTGATAGCGTCTCGATCGGCACCACCTTTAAGGCACAATTAGCCAAAGAAGGCGTGGTATTCTGTTCGATTTCCGAAGCAGTCAAAGAATATCCCGAATTAATTGAGAAATATCTTGGCAGTGTGGTGCCGATCGCCGATAATTTCTTTGCAGCCTTAAACTCCGCCGTATTTAGTGACGGTTCCTTTGTCTACATCCCCAAAGGTACCAAATGTCCGATGGATTTATCCACTTATTTCCGCATCAATACAGGCGATAGCGGCCAATTTGAACGGACATTAATCATCGCCGATGAAGGTGCCTCTGTCACCTATCTCGAAGGCTGTACTGCCCCCGCATTTGACACCAATCAACTCCACGCCGCTGTCGTCGAATTGGTGGTATTAGATAACGCTGAAATCAAATATTCCACCGTCCAAAACTGGTACGCAGGCGATGAAACTGGTAAAGGTGGCATCTACAATTTCGTTACCAAACGCGGCTTGTGTAAAGGTGTAAATTCTAAAATTTCTTGGACACAAGTAGAAACAGGTTCAGCAATTACTTGGAAATATCCTAGTTGCGTTTTAGTTGGTGATAATTCCGTTGGTGAATTTTACTCGGTAGCCTTAACTAATAATCTCCAACAAGCCGACACCGGAACCAAGATGATCCATGTGGGCAAAAATACCAAGAGCACAATTATTTCTAAAGGGATTTCTTGCGGAAAATCGAAGAATAGCTATCGCGGTTTAGTCAAAATGAATCCGACAGCAAAAGGGGCGAGAAATTATTCCCAATGTGACTCGATGCTAATTGGCGATCGAGCACAAGCGAATACTTTCCCCTATATCCAAGTTCAGAACGATACCGCCAAAGTCGAACACGAAGCATCTACTTCTAAGATTGGTGAGGATCAGTTATTCTTCTTCGCTCAACGGGGAATTTCCCAAGAGGATGCGATTTCGATGATGATTAGTGGTTTCTGTAAGGATGTCTTTAATCAACTACCGATGGAATTTGCCGTTGAAGCGGATAGATTGTTGAGCCTTAAATTGGAAGGTACGGTAGGATAAATCCTTATTTTTAGGGTGGGTAACACCTATCCTAAAAACAATATTTAACCGCAGAGAGCGCAGAGAGAGTGAAAATGCGATCAATAATACTTCGTCTAATACCTAAAAAGTTTTTAGCAGCCCAATTATGTCAACCATCTGGAATATTTGGGAAGTTTATGATGGCTGATTTTCTCAACAAACATAATGAGAAAATGAATCATTTTGCTGTCGAACGGTTAGATATTCAACCGACAGACAAAGTTTTAGATATTGGCTTCGGTGGTGGGATAACAATTGAAGAAATGTTGCAGACGATCGATACTGGTAAAATCTATGGCATTGATTTCTCTCAAATAATGGTAGAACAAGCCAAACAGAAATTCAAACTAGAAATTGAGTCTAATAAAGTATCGATAGAATTTGGTGATGTTAAACAACTATCATTTGTTGAGAATACATTTGATAGAGTTTGTACAGTTAATACTATTTACTTCTGGAACGATCCATTAGCTAGTTTACAAGAAATTAAGCGAGTGCTAAAAAATGATGGTAAATTAGTTGTTGGTATTCGGTCGGCTGATAAAATGAGAGAGTTGCCAGTTACTCAGTACAACTTTAGACTGTACGATCCAGAAACAGTGAGAGAGTTACTTGTAGAAGCTGGATTTACTAATGTATCTATCGATCGTCGAGATCGAGATTTAAGACTAGATTGTGTCATGATAACAGCCCATGCTTAATTAATTAAAAATTAATAACTTGTAGGGTGGGTAATGCCCACCAATCACCAACGTTGACAAATTGAGTTTAATCGAAAGCTAAATGTGGGCAGTACCCACCCTACAAAATAGAGTTTTAAAATGGTTGCAACGCCTGTAAAAAATCTTACTTTAGAAAGCTTTCTGGCTCTTCCAGAAACTAAGCCCGCGAGTGAATATATTGATGGAAAGATAGTTCAAAAGCCAATGCCTCAAGGAAAGCATAGCGTGATTCAGACCAAGCTACTTATCTTCATTAATTCACTTTTGTTAGAGTCGAATATAGCTATGGCACTATCAGAACTTAGATGTACGATTGGGGGTCGATCAATAGTTCCTGATGTAGTTGTGTTAAAGAATGAAAATATTCCCAAAGATGATGATGGTGAAGTTGCCAATGTGGTGACAACTGCACCTGATTGGACGATTGAAATTTTATCTCCAGATCAAAGTACAACTAAGGTAATTAAGAATATTCTTCATTGCTTAGATCATGGTACTGAAGTAGGCTGGCTCATCGATCCTGCCGAGAAGATGATCTTAGTTTATCAACCCGATCGACAGGTACAAGTAGTGGATATACTTGAAGCTGAATTAATTGTACCTGAATTTGCTCGATCAATTAAATTAACTGCTGGTGATGTCTTTGGCTGGCTGAAGGTATGATGATCGATCGAATGTGAATATGTATTTTTACGATGGTATGATGAGAAGCTAGTCAAACACGATCGAATATTATTAAAACTCAATTAAACAAAATTTAAAGATGATTAATCCTAATAGTCCAGTTATCCTGTCGATCGAGAACCTTACCGCAAACGTTGACGACACACAGATATTAAACGGCTTAAACCTCGAAATCAAAGCTGGCGAAATTCACGCTATCATGGGGCCGAATGGTTCTGGTAAAAGTACATTATCTAAAGTATTAGCCGGACATCCGGCATATACAGTCACGGGTGGTAAAGTTACCTATAAAGGTGAGAACTTATTTGACTTAGAACCTCAAGATCGCGCTCGCTCCGGTGTATTTCTCGCATTCCAATATCCTTTGGAAATTCCTGGAGTTAGTAATCTTGATTTTCTCCGCGTTGCTTACAATTCTCGCCAAAAACATTTGGGATTGGAAGAACTGGATGTATTTGATTTTGATGAATTGGTTCAAGCTAAATTAGATATCGTCAAAATGAATCCGGCTTTCCTGAGTCGGAGCGTAAATGAGGGTTTCTCTGGTGGTGAGAAGAAGCGGAATGAAATTCTTCAGATGGCGATTCTGCAACCTAGTTTAGCGATTCTCGACGAGACTGATTCGGGATTGGATATTGACGCGCTGAAAATTGTGGCTAATGGGGTTAATCAATTGTCAAACAAGGATAATTCGATGTTGGTAATTACCCACTATCAGCGGTTGCTCGATTATATTATTCCTGATTTTGTCCATGTAATGGCGAATGGACAAATCTTGACTAGCGGTGGGAAGGAGCTTGCGCTGGAATTGGAGGCTAAGGGTTATGACTGGGTGACGGAGCCTCAGCCAGTAGGTTAAACAGTATCAAATCCATACCACAATATTCTTTAGTCCGCGTAGGCGGACTTTACAACACTAGCAGCGGTTTTAACCGCTGACTACCGCTTGATGTGCTGCGGAGATCTACCCACCCCGCCCTGACGGGCACCCCTCCTGGGAGGGGATTTTGCACGCTGAGGGGTTTGGGTGAACGAATTTAGATAATCCAAAATCCAAAATCCAAAATCCAAAATTGATAATGACAGCAACTCTCACTCAACTGATCCCGCTTACGCCTCCAGCTAACCCCCAGCTTCAAGATATTCGTACCCAAGCGGCTGCATATCTCCAAGAAGAAACTATTCCCACCAACAAAAACGAGGAATGGCGATTTACTAATTTAGCTCCGCTGTTGGCGCAAACATTCGCTGCACCGAACCAACAATTACCGCCAGTTAATATTAACGGCTTAGTCATTCCAGAGGCTCCTGACAGCCGTCTGGTGTTTGTTAATGGGATCTACGCGGCTGAATATTCCAGCATTGCGAATTTACCTGCGGGGGTATTCGTCGGGAATCTAGCAGCAGCTACTGATGCAGGGTTAACGGTGACAAATTATCTAGGTAAACAGCCTGGTGGTGAGGAAGTATTTACAGCGATTAATACGGCAGGAATTAATGACGCTGCGGTGGTGTGGCTGACTAAAGATAGTTCTTATGAGTCGCCGATTCAGCTCTTATTTATTGCGACTGTTGATGATGCAGCGGTGGCGATTCAACCGCGTACTCTGATTGTGATGGAAGCGGGGAGTAGTGCGACTTTAGTTCAGGAATATCTGCACACTTCAATTCCTAATCACCCCTATTTTAGTAATAGCGTTACTGAAATCTGGCTCGGTGATACTGCGATGCTCAATCATACCCGCATCCAAGATGAGGACATAACCGCGATTCATATCGGCAAGACAGCGGTGTCTCAGTCTCAGCATAGTTCCTATACGGGCAACTCGATCGATCTTGGCTCGAAACTCTCGCGCCATAATTGGGAAATTTTCCAAATCGGCGCACAGACGGAAACCAATCTCAATGGTTTAGCAATGGTAAATGGAGAGCAGGAATCAGATACTCACAGTGTTATCGCTTTAACGAAGCCACACGGTGTTACGAATCAATTGCACAAGTGTATCGTAGACGATCGCGCCCATGCAATTTTCAATGGTAAAGTGTTCGTGCCTCAAGCCGCGCAACAAACCAATGCTGGGCAATTGAATCGAAATCTACTCCTGTCACCCACCGCTCGGATTGATACCAAGCCGCAACTCGAAATCACCGCTGATAATGTCAAATGTTCCCACGGTGCAACAGTGAGCCAGTTAGAAGACGATGAAATTTTTTATCTTCAGAGTCGGGGTTTGGATGTTGAAACAGCTAAAATATTACTAATTAACGCTTTTGCTGTAGAGATTATCGATCGAATTCCCGTGGCTTCAGTGCGAGAGAAACTAGCAGTAGCAGTGAAAGCATTCAAAGCTAGCTAAATATTGGCAAGAAATGACTAAAGGAAGCAGAATCCAACGACTGATTCAAAATATTACAGGCACAGCGGAGAATATGACATTCATTCAAACCAAATCAGGAATTCACAAGCCTCAATCTCTTGCTGATACTGTGCGAGCAGACTTTCCGATTCTCCATCGAGAGGTACATGGTAAGCCACTAGTTTATCTAGATAGTGGGGCAACTTCTCAAAAGCCCCATGCGGTGATTCACGCACTGGAACACTATTATAGTCACTATAATTCCAATGTTCATCGCGGCGTGCATACCCTCAGTGGTGAAGCAACAGATGCTTATGAGGGGGCGAGAGAAAAGATCGCTAAGTTTGTCAATGCGGCTTCTTCTCAAGAGATCATTTACACGCGCAATGCAACTGAAGCGATTAACTTAGTTGCATATAGTTGGGGCTTGAGCAATCTCCAACGAGGTGATGAGATCATCCTGTCGGTGATGGAACATCATAGCAATTTGATTCCGTGGCAATTAGTCGCCCAAAAGACAGGTGCTCGGCTCAAATTTGTGCAACTTACGCCAGAGGAGGATTTTGATTTTGGTCACTATCAATCACTATTAAATGATAAAACTAAATTAGTTTCGATTGTCCATGTTTCTAATACATTGGGCTGTATTAATCCAGTAAAAGAAATTGCTGCTCTAGCGCATCAATATGGTGCAAAAGTATTGATTGATGCCTGTCAGAGTGTACCGCACATGCCGATCGATGTTCAAGATATCGATTGTGATTGGATGGCGGTATCAGGACACAAAATGTGTGGCCCAACAGGGATTGGCTTTCTGTATGGTAAGCTAAACCTGATGCGATCGATGCCACCTTTTCTAGGTGGTGGTGAAATGATCGCCGATGTATTTTTGGAAAATGCCACTTATGCAGATCTACCGCACAAGTTTGAAGCAGGTACGCCAGCCATCGCCGAAGCAATTGGATTAGGTGCTGCGGTAGATTATTTAACCAATATTGGGATGGATAAAATTCATGCTTATGAAACCGAATTAACGACTTACTTAATCGAAAAGTTAGTTCAACTACCTCAAGTAAGAATTTATGGCCCAAAACAACCCAAAGAACGTGCGGCACTAGCTGCCTTTACTTGTGGTGATGTCCATCCTCACGATCTTTCGACGATGCTCGATCAATCAGGGATTGCAATTCGAGCTGGACACCATTGCACCCAGCCATTACACCGTTTTATTAAGGCTCAATCCACAGCAAGAGCAAGCTTGCATTTCTACAATACCAAGGCTGAAATCGATATTTTCATTGCATCATTGCAAGAATCGATCGAGTTCTTTGATAGTATTTTCAGTTGAGATTTAAAGTCGTGCCAAAAGCCCGAATTTGCTGAAAATTCGGGCTTTGTCTTGCTCAGTGATATTTAATATGCCAATGTCTCTAGAGTTTCGCGCAGGTAACGTTGGACACGGGCATCAAGATTGAGATCTGTTTGTTCTGTAACTGTCAGTTGTGATACCCAATGCTGAAACCCCGAACTAGCTGAAATTGCTTGTTTGAGATTAGCCCAAACAGAAGTATCGTTGGCGGATATGGGTGAGGAGATACTCATTTGAAGACGATGCCAAAAAAATGAATGATTTAGTTGTGGCGAGAAGCTAGCGTAACGATCCTGGTCACATTTCCCATCATAACTGAATTTAATCAACTGTCTAGTTATTCTTGATACACCGCCAAAATCTGGCAACCTGTCACAGCTTCTCTGGTAAACTCGATCGACTATGCCAGAAAATCACCAGATCTCACGTTATTATAAGGTAATATTTCAAACCAAGTCAGTGACTTAACTTAAATACCGAAATAGGCTTGATAGATTCCATTAGTAAGATCCTGATTAGAAGATATCGTGATTTTAGGTTGTAACTACAATCACATACTTTTTGCTTCACAAGCAAAACATTATCGAACGCACAACTATCACTATAGATTCGGTATCATATCTATCTATTTTTAGATCCCGATCGCAATTATTATTTATTAGTATCAGAAATTAGGAGAGAAAAAAGCTGTGAGTGGAAATGAATCCCGGATGCAAGCAATTTATCAAATCACCAACCGCGAGCCAATGCCGCCTAAGGCATCAAAACGGTTGGAAGATCTGTGGGCATCAGATGTCTTCACCTTAGCCAAGATGCAGGAAAGTCTGCCCAAGGATGTATTTAAATCGGTGAAGAAGACAATCCAAACTGGTGAGCCGCTAAATATCTCCATCGCTGATTCTGTCGCTGTAGCGATGAAAGATTGGGCAATTTCTAAAGGCGCACTTTACTATGCTCACGTATTTTATCCCCTGACTAATGGTACGGCTGAAAAGCATGACGGGTTTGTTTCTGTTCAAAGTGATGGTACCGTAATCTCAGAATTTGCTGGCAAACTGCTAGTCCAAGGTGAACCCGATGGTTCCTCTTTCCCAAATGGTGGGATCCGTTCTACCTTTGAAGCTCGTGGTTATACAGCTTGGGATGTAACTAGTCCCGCCTTTATCATGGAAACCGACAATGGTTCCACCCTGTGTATTCCGACTGTCTTTGTCTCTTGGACTGGGGAAGCTCTAGACAAGAAAACGCCCCTGTTGCGCTCCAACGCGGCGATGAACAAGGCAGCTACCCGCGTTTTGAAAATTCTTGGTAATACGAATATCGCGCCAGTTAACTCCAGTTGTGGTGCAGAGCAAGAATATTTCCTGGTTGATACCAATTTTGCCAATAGCCGCCCTGACCTATTATTGGCAGGTAGAACCCTGTTTGGGAAACCACCAGCAAAAGGTCAACAATTTGATGATCATTACTTTGGGGCGATTCCAGAGCGGGTTCAGGTCTATATGCAAGACGTAGAGGAAAGACTCTACCGCCTGGGCATTCCCGCCAAAACTCGTCACAACGAAGTCGCGCCTGGTCAATTTGAAATTGCACCTTACTATGAAGCGGCCAACGTTGCGACTGATCATCAGCAATTGATCATGACAATTTTGAAGACTACTGCCAAAAAGCATGGCTTCATGTGCTTATTACATGAGAAACCATTTGCCGGAATTAATGGTTCTGGTAAGCACGTTAACTGGTCAGTTGGTAATTCCACCCAGGGTAACTTGCTAGAGCCAGGTGACAATCCTCATTCCAATGCTCAATTCCTCGTCTTCTGTGGGGCGGTAATTCGTGGCGTTCATAAATTTGGGCCACTCTTACGGGCGGTAATTGCAACTGCGAGCAATGATCACCGTTTGGGTGCCAATGAAGCTCCCCCAGCAATTATGTCGGTGTATCTGGGTTCTCAGCTCCAAGATGTCTTCGACCAAATCAAGCAGGGCGCATTAAAAGGCTCTACTGACAAAGGGATGATGAACATTGGGGTCGATACCTTACCAATATTGCCAAAAGATGCAGGAGATCGCAACCGCACTTCACCATTCGCTTTTACTGGCAACCGATTTGAGTTTCGGGCAGTTGGTTCGGCGCAATCTGTAGCAGGGCCATTAGTGGCAATGAATACGATTCTTGCTGATTCCCTGAGTTGGATGGCTGATAAATTAGAGGGTGAAGTCGCTAAAGGCACAGATCTAAATAAGGCAATCGAAGCTGTACTCAAAGAAGTCATCGACAACCACGGTGCCGTTGTATTCAATGGCAATGGTTACTCTGAAGAGTGGCACAAAATGGCTGTCGAAGAACGCGGTTTACGCAACTTGCGGACAACTCCAGACGCACTACCTGTACTCAATGAACCAGAAATCATCAGCCTGTTTCAAGGCATGGGAATTCTATCTCCAGTTGAGTTAGCCAGTCGCTATGAAACTTACTCCGAGCAGTATATTCTATCGATCGAAGTTGAAGCTAAACTAGTGATTAGTATTGCTAAAACCATGATTTATCCAGCCGCTACTCGCTATCTCACTGATCTCGCAACTACTGTTGCTGGACTCAAAGAAATCGGTGTTGATTTTGATGTAGAAAGTGCCCAAACTGTCGCCACATTAACTAAGTCAATGATGGATTCAGTTAGTAAGTTAGCATTGGCACTAAGTAATCATGATTTTGATTCTACGGAAGCACACATGCAATATTTAGTCAAAACAGTTCGCCCATTAATGGATGAAGTTCGTAAATATGCTGATGAATTGGAAGGTGAAGTCGCTGATGATCTGTGGCCATTGCCTACTTATCAAGAAATGTTGTTTATCAAATAACATTTGATTTGATTTGATTTTAATCAAGACCGTTCAAATCGAACGGTCTTTTTTTAAAGAGATTCTCGGATTAAAATATCGAGATTAAATACTATGGCTAATAAGTTATACGAACGTGATTTGCAGTTATGGATCGACCAAACGATTCAACAGTTAAAAAATCGTGAATTTGGATCATTGGATGTCGAACACTTGATTGAGGAGTTGGTTGATTTGGGTCGAGCGGAAAAAAATGCGCTTAAAAGTAACCTGACAATTTTACTAGCACATTTACTCAAATTGTTAGTCCAAAATGATGTCCCTGACACAATGAAAGGAAGCTGGTATAGTTCTGTACTCGAACATCGGCAGCGAGTTCTAGATAACTTGGCAGATACACCTTCACTTAAAAGTTTATTACTAGAAACGGTAGAAAAGGCTTATCATGCTAGCCGCAAGTTAGCGATTAAAGAAGGGAATTTAGCTAAATTTGGGGTACGGATACCAGCGGAAAGTGAATATCCTCTGATTTGTCCCTTTTCGATCGATCAAATTCTAGATGAAGATTTTTATGGTGTTTAATTGAATTGATTGTTTATATATCTTTGACGAGATTGGAAGCTCCATCTTTCTCCATCGTTGGACAGTTGATAAAATCAGATCGAACAGATTGGTTTGTCGTCAATAAATCTTTTATTTCCAGCCATTGCTTTGATTCGATCGATCCAATCACACCATCCAATTGATCGCGGTATTGATACAATGATCCTAAGATTGCAGCCTGATTATATTCTGCCATCATCATCCCCATTTCAGGATTACCACCACCCACCCGACTAGTATCTTGAAATCCTGTACTAGCAAACTTTTTAGCAAAATCAAGAATTATTGGGTCAGATTCATGCAAGCAAGCACTGATCAAACTTGCACTCACCATAATCGGTAAATGAGAAATCCATGCCACAGCTAGATCGTGTTGAGCAGGAGTAGCATAGTGAATAATACAATTGAGAGACTGCACCAACTCAGCCACTCTTTCCAAGGCTACAGGGGCAGTTTCAGGTGTCGGAGTCAAAACATAAGGTCGGTGATTGAATAGCCCCTTTTCAAAGGCAGCAATCCCGCTTTCAGAGTTTCCCGCCATCGGGTGTCCACCGACAAAATTCGGCCATAACTGAGTGGCTCGATCGACAATTGCTCCCTTCACAGAGCCAGCATCAGTAATAATTGTATCGTGATGAAGATGGGTAACTAATAGATCAACTGTGGGAACAATTGCCGCAATTGGGGTACAGATAAAAATAATTTCAGTATCTTTTAAACTAGCCAAATCACAGCTAGCTCGATCGCAAATACCCTTCCTCTCAGCAATTTCGCAAGTAGCTTGTTGACGACTAACCCCAACAACTTGATGCCCCATTTGCCTGAAATCCCAGCCTAAGGACGCACCAATTAATCCAATTCCAACAATCCCAATTTTCACTATTTACCTACCACACTTCGACTACGCTCAGTGCAAGCCATTCATTTACCACCAGCATATCCAGTAATCAACCACCATACAGATCGAAATCCATCTCTGATGGTCTTTTGGACTGGCTCTAAATCTCTACCACTCTCAAAAGTGATCGGTTTAACTTTGATGCCATGACTCCCAAATACAATCTCACCAATGATCCTCGCGCGGGGAATATGATCGTCAGAAGTAAACAGATAAACACTAGTAATTCCCTTTGACTTAAATTGATCGACTAGAGTTGTAAAATTGGTAACAGTATCGATCGCTTGATAGTCTAGATGTAAATTATTAGCCGATACACCCGCTTTCTTAAAAACTTTTTTAGCATAGTTTGGTGGTGCGCCACTAGAAATCCACACAGGTAGTTGAGGATGACTATGGGCAAACTTTGCCCCAAAGATTTCGCGATCCTCTTCACCACCGAGAATAAAAATTGCCTGTGGTTGAATCCAGGTATTCTCTACTTCTCGATAACCCATCCACCCGATCGGTAACAGGATGGGCGATATTAGTAAGAGCAGCTTCCACAATTGCCAACGATGACGACTGCGACGCTTTTTGGTAGTAGGTAAAGGTAATCGAGAGATAGTGTGATGTTGTGCCATGCTGCAATGAGCTTGGAAAGGATAAATTTAGGAACTAGATTGATCCTAGTAAATGCTAGGCTCAAGTTACCACAATTTATCAATACAGACAACGGGACTAGCGGGGATCGAACCCACGGCCTATCGCTTAGGAGGCGATCGCTCTATCCAACTGAGCTACAGCCCCAAACTAACCTAAAACAGCTTACCCAGCATATTCCCAATATCTTCGACAACATTACCATCGCCGTCAGCATCGATCGCCTTTACCGCCATGCCTAGAAAGTCATTGCTACCGCTAAAAGCACCAAGCATTTGACTAATCCCGTTTGCATCCAAACCACCTTGTTCCTGGCTGAATTTGCCCAAGGCACCCATTACTAATGGTGCCAGCATTCCCAGTAGTTGAGTAGCTGCGCCATTATCCATGCCAGTATTCTGACTGATACTATTAGCCATATCGTTTTGCGTGCCACCTCCCAAAACTTGTCCTAGCAAAGCACTGCCCATATTAGCCGCACCAGCATTACCAACAAAACCCATCACATCATCTAAAATCGAGCCATCATCACCTTGTGCAACATGTCCAGTTGCTTCAGCCTGATTGCCAAATGCTGATAACAACATTGGTAAAGCCATTCCCACCGCAGATTGGGTAGTACCTTCATTCGCACCGATTTGCTGACTAATCTGTTGAATGACTGGGCCACCCAGTTGACTCGCAAGCATCCCAATTAATGGATTCATAACAATCTACTTAAATTTGATTAATGTTGAGCATCGATTTGATCGCCGCCAACATTGTACACAACTCTTTCACCAATTTTTAATTGGCTAGCTAATCGCTAGTAAATTATAACTGCCCAATCATTTTATGCGTCTGAGGAATCACCCGAATCTGGGGTAGATACTCTTTCATCACAGCTTGCCAAGTCAATACCTGTTCAGGTGTTGGAGCGGTTAAAGCTGGATTTGTATGGGGTTGGGCTAAAGCTGTCATGGGTTGTAGGAAAATGATGATTCGATCGCTCACAGCCGCCACTAACTGAGCTGCTTGTCGAAGTTCTTCTGAATCAGTAGTTTGAGAAATAATAATTTTCACGAATACCTCAACACCCGCAGCTTTGCACAGTTGCAAAAATTCTCGATGTTCCTCCCAGTGAGTCTCACCACTGACACTAGGTAGCTTAATATCCATCCCTACCAAATCTAGGTATGGCAAAACTTGAACCAACTGTTTAGGGCGATGTCCCCCTGTTTCCAGATAGATCGGGATCTGAGTTAATTCCTTAACTTGGGGCAACCACTGCGCGAGAAATGGAGCGTGTAAAAGCGGTTCGCCACCAGTAATACTGATACTGTCGTGGAGATGGGGCTGGTTTTGCTGCTTAATCCAAGTTAGAAGTTGGGATGACTCGATCGGGTTATCATGAGTCGTAAAGTCTCGTTGTCCTGGGGTTTGTTCGATCGAGCATGTCGGTTGCTTTGTCCAGGTATGTTCGCTATCGCAATAATGGCAGCGCAAATCGCAACCACCAAACCGCACAAATATCTGTCTGGTGCCAACATTTATCCCCTCACCTTGAATTGCTGAAAAGATTTCAATTAAATTGGCAGTGAGTGCAGTCATGAAAAGCTAGGATCGATCAATGGACTAACTATTCTAACTTATGCAAGTAGAACTGAATAAATATAAGCAGCAGGTTGCCGACCTATACAGTAGTCGAAGTGGCAATTATGACAACGGTGACTGGCATCCTCGAATTGCTCACCGACTTGTTGAATACGCACACCTTCGCCCTGGGCAAGAGATTTTAGATATTGCAACTGGAACAGGAATGGTTGCGATCGAGGCAGCTCAAATTGTCGGTTCTACAGGGCAAGTGATTGGTATCGATATTGCGACTGGAATGATCGAACAGGCAAGACGAAAAGCTGAAGAATTAGGCTTGAGTAATATTGAGTTTCAGGTTGCTGATGCTGAAGCCTTGGATTTCCTAGCCGATCGCTTCGATTATATCTTTTGTTCATCGGCGTTTATTTGGATGTCTGACTTGCTGGGTGCGTTGCGACTTTGGCATCGATTACTCAAACCTGGTGGAATTCTGAGCTTTCATGCTTTTTCAGAGACTGCTTTTGTTGGAGGCGTTGTGTCACAGCGAGTGCTTGAAAAGTATGGCGTTTCTCTGTTGTTGAGCAAACCAACTGGAACGGTTGAGAAGTGTCATAATTTGCTCCAGCAAGCGGGTTTTACGGTAGCTGATATTAAATCAGAACCAGATGGTAATTACATCAGTTTAGAGAGAGCTAAGAGCATGTGGGCAGGAAATAGCTCGTTTCCTGCACCTGGACAGCATCCGCACCCCTCATTGAGCCTTACTTCTGAACAATTAGCACAGGCTAGAGTGGAATTTGATGCAGAATTAGAGGCAATGCAAACTGAACAGGGAATTTGGGACGATGGCACTATTTTTTATGTGTTCGGTCAAAAGGCTGCGTAACAATTAGCTTGGCGCGGACTGTGATTGTGATATGTAAATTCGATCGAGTAAAATCAGAGCAATAGTGTGGCTAAGTTAACGTATGACCCTTACGGCAGAACAACCAATCCAGCAGAAGCCCCTGAGTTTTGACGAGTTTCTCGATCGATATGGTGGAGATAATCGCTACGAACTAATCGATGGAGAGGTATTTGACTTGGAACCAACAGGCTCCCATGAAGAGGTGGCAGCTTTCATTACGACCAAGATCTGTGTTCAAATTGACTTAACAGGCTTACCTTGGTTTGTCCTTCAAAGAGGTCTATTACGCCCTGAAAATATTGGCATGACAGCATTTAGACCTGATGTTGCCGTAATCGATCGATCTGAACTTACAAAAGAAATGTACTGGTCTGAACAATCGATTCTGACGTTAGGTAGTTCAATTAAATTTGTAGCGGAAGTGGTGAGTGGTAATTGGCAAAATGACTATTCCCGTAAAGTTGAGGACTACGCGGTTTTAGGTATCCCCGAATATTGGATTGCTGACTACGCCGGATTAGGTGGTACGCGACATATTGGCAAACCCAAACAACCTACTCTGTCTATTTGTACGTTGGTGAATGGGGAGTATGAAATTCAGCAGTTGCGAGGCAATCAAAACATTATCTCACCCACTTTTCCAGATTTGAAACTGACTGCGGAACAAGTGTTGAGAGCCGGGCGATAAAATCACTGCTTTAGTTGACTAGTTTAGACCGATCTCTGATATTTTTGATTGACAGGCGTAAACAAATCATCTTAGAATGGTAATTTGTCAACAGTTGGAACCCATAGGTGACTGCAAAAATTTCTAACACATGCCAACCATCCAACAGCTAATTCGCAAAGCTCGCGAAGACTATAAAGTCAAAACTAAGTCACCCGCGCTGAAGGAATGTCCTCAGCGTCGTGGTGTGTGTACTCGTGTCTACACAACTACACCAAAAAAACCTAACTCAGCTCTACGTAAAGTAGCGCGGGTACGGCTAACTTCTGGATTTGAAGTCACAGCATACATTCCTGGAATTGGTCACAACCTCCAAGAACACTCTGTGGTGATGATTCGTGGCGGTCGGGTAAAAGATTTACCTGGAGTCCGGTATCACATCATTCGCGGTACTTTAGATACTGCTGGTGTCAAAGATCGCAAGCAAGGTCGTTCCAAGTATGGAACCAAACGTCCTAAAGCAGCTAAGTAAGTCTCACATCTCGATTACTCTAATGTTGAAGAGTGCGTCAATTATATTTGTAAGCTTACATAGAAACCTACCTAGTTACGTTGCAAACACTCCCATGCTGAGGGTGTCTGCCTATAGTTGTGTTTGGATACCTTTAAGATATTCAGCCCAGTTTTAGACAATTGCTAAAGTCGAGATAAATTGGCAGTCTCCAGCATCGTTGCGATCGGTAATCCATACCATCACTGAAGATTTCTATATTAATCCTCTATTAAAGCGAGTAAACGGTTGGGAAGTGAATAGTGGATAGTGAATAGTGAATCGTTGCCGTCTGGTGACTTTAAACTGGTAACTGGTAACTCGTAGCTTCTAGCCGATAAATCACCAATTCAAACTTCGAGTTATGTCACGTAGAACGACAGTTCCAAAAAGACCAGTTCCACCAGATGCTGTTTACAATAGCCGTCTGGTCAATATGATGGTGCGCCGCATTATGCGGAGCGGTAAAAAATCGATCGCTTATCGGATCATTTATGATGCGATGAAAACAATCGAAGAACGCACCGGAACCGATCCGCTCGAAACCTTTGAAAAAGCAGTCAAAAATGCTACTCCCCTCGTGGAAGTCAAAGGTCGTCGGGTTGGTGGTGCGACATACCAAGTACCAATGGAAGTCAAAGCCGATCGCGGTACCGCACTAGCCATGCGCTGGTTGATCAATTATTCTCGCTCTCGTGCTGGCAAATCGATGTCAGGCAAATTGGCTAACGAGCTGATGGATGCAGCGAACGAGACAGGTAGTGCAATTCGTAAGCGCGAAGAAACTCACCGGATGGCAGAAGCAAACAAAGCGTTCGCTCACTACCGTTACTAGAGTTTTCGTTACGACTTGACTCAATCTGCGGGCACTTCATCCGACAGTGCCCAAAAAAGTATACAATCTTAATAAAGATTAACTAGTTCCATTTAAGGCAACAGACAAGTAAGGAGGTTATTGTGCCACGTACCGTCCCGTTTGAGAAAGTACGCAACATCGGGATTGCAGCCCACATTGATGCGGGTAAAACAACCACCACCGAGAGAATTTTATATTATTCTGGGGTTGTCCACAAAATCGGTGAAGTTCACGAAGGAACTGCCACCACCGACTGGATGGTGCAAGAACAAGAGCGTGGAATCACCATCACCGCCGCCGCAATCAGCACGACTTGGAAAGATCATAAGATCAACATTATCGATACACCTGGACACGTAGACTTCACGATCGAAGTCGAACGTTCCATGCGGGTACTCGATGGTGTAATCGCTGTATTTTGCTCCGTTGGTGGTGTTCAGCCTCAATCGGAGACGGTATGGCGACAAGCCGATCGTTATAAAGTACCCCGGATCGTCTTTGTGAATAAGATGGATCGGACAGGTGCGAATTTCTTCAAAGTTTACGAACAGATTCTCGATCGGATGCGTGTCAACGCTGTACCGATTCAGATTCCGATCGGTGCTGAAGGCGACTTTGCTGGAGTAATCGACCTCGTAACCATGCGGGCGTTTTACGCGCTTGATGACATGGGTAAAGATGTCGAAGAACGTGACATTCCCGCAGATCTCCAGGCGAAAGCAGATGAATTCCGGTTGAAACTATTGGAATCTGTGGCCGATACATCTGATGAACTGACTGAGAAATATCTCGAAGGTCAAGACATCAGTGAAGCTGAGATTAAAGCGGCAATTCGGAAAGGGACGATCGCTGGAACTATGGTTCCGATGTTCTGCGGTTCTGCCTTCAAGAATAAAGGGGTGCAATCGTTACTCGATGCAGTAATTGACTACTTACCTTGTCCAACTGAAGTACCTTCAATTAAAGGTAAATCAGTTGATGATGAGACTGTAGAAATCGAACGCAATGCGAATGATGATGAGCCGTTTGCAGCATTGGCATTCAAGATCATGGCGGATAAATATGGTCGCTTGACCTTTATCCGGGTCTACTCTGGAGTAGTCAAAACGGGTACCTACGTGCTGAACCCGACCAAGGGCAAACGCGAACGGATTTCCCGCTTGATCATCCTTAAAGCAGATGATCGCCAGGAAGTAGACGAACTCCGTGCAGGCGACTTGGGTGCGGTACTTGGACTCAAAGACACCTTTACAGGTGATACTTTGTGTGATGAAGATAACCCAGTCATTCTGGAGTCGCTCTTTATCCCTGAACCAGTGATTTCACTGGCGGTGGAACCAAAGACCAAACAAGATATGGAGAAGCTCTCCAAAGCCCTGATCTCCCTGTCTCAGGAAGACCCGACCTTCCGCGTCCACACTGACCCTGAAACCAACCAGACCGTTATTGCGGGTATGGGCGAACTTCACCTAGAAATTCTGGTCGATCGGATGATGCGTGAATTTGGCGTAGAAGCGAATATCGGTGCGCCACAAGTAGCTTACCGCGAAACCATTCGCAAGAGTGTCAAGCAAGAAGGTAAGTACATCAAACAAAGTGGTGGTAACGGTAACTACGGTCACGTCGTAATCGAGATTACACCAAGTGAACCAGGTAGTGGATTGGAGTTTGTCTCCAAAGTTGTCGGTGGTTCGATACCTAAACAGTACATCAACCCGATCGAGCAAGGTGTCAAAGAAACCTGTGAGTCTGGGATTTTGGCTGGATATCCAGTAATCGACCTCAAAGTCACCCTCGTTGATGGTTCTTACCATGATGTTGACTCGAATGAAATGGCTTTCAAAATTGCGGCATCGATCGCCATGAAGGAAGCCGTCATGAAAGCTCAACCAACATTGTTAGAGCCAGTAATGAAGGTGGAAGTGGAAGTTCCCGACAACTTCCTCGGTAACGTCATCGGCGATCTCAACTCCCGTCGCGGCCAGATCGAAGGTCAAGAAGCGGCGGCGAACATCTCTAAAGTTGCTGCTAAAGTGCCTTTAGGCGAAATGTTTGGTTATGCAACCAACATCCGCTCCAATACCCAAGGTCGGGGGATCTTCTCAATGGAATTTAGCCATTATGATGAAGTGCCCCGTAACGTAGCTGAAGCGATCGTTACCAAGAACAAAGGGAAATAGATAGTTTCAAGGTGGTTGTTAGTTAGAAGTTATTGAAAAATAACAACTAACTAACATCGATCGACAACTATCCAGTTAAAATCTAAAAGAGGAATATAGGAAATTATTCATGGCACGCCAGAAGTTTGAAAGAAATAAGCCCCACGTTAATATCGGTACTGTCGGTCACGTTGACCACGGTAAAACTACCCTAACCGCAGCAATCACCATGTCCCTGGCGGCAATTGGTGCAGCTAAAGCGCGTAAATATGATGAAATCGACGCTGCTCCTGAAGAAAAAGCGCGTGGTATCACCATCAACACTGCCCACGTAGAGTACGAAACTGTAACTCGTCACTACGCCCACGTAGATTGCCCCGGACACGCTGACTATGTGAAAAACATGATCACTGGTGCGGCGCAAATGGACGGAGGGATCCTTGTAGTATCTGCTGCCGATGGCCCAATGCCCCAAACCAGAGAGCACATCCTCTTGGCTAAACAAGTTGGTGTACCTCGTCTAGTTGTGTTCATGAACAAAACTGACTTGGTTGATGACGATGAGTTGCTCGAACTCGTAGAAATGGAAATCCGCGAATTGCTTTCCTTCTATGATTTCGACGGCGACAATATCCCTGTCGTTTCCGGTTCCGCAGTCAAAGCCGTAGAGCAAATGATTGCTAATCCTAAAACTGTTCAAGGCGAAAACCCTTGGGTAGACAAAATCTACGACCTGATGGCAGCAGTAGATGACTATATTCCTACTCCTGAGCGGGAAGTTGACAAACCATTCTTGATGGCTGTTGAGGACGTATTCTCGATCACTGGTCGTGGTACAGTTGCAACCGGACGGATCGAACGTGGCAAAGTCAAAGTTGGCGAGAACGTGGAAATCATTGGTATCCGCGACACACGTAGTACCACCATCACTGGTGTTGAAATGTTCCAAAAATCCCTCGATGAAGGTTTTGCTGGAGACAACGTAGGCGTATTGATGCGTGGGATCCAAAAAGCCGACATCGAACGCGGCATGGTAATTGCTAAACCTGGTAGTGTGAAACCACACACCGAATTTGAAGGTGAAGTATATGTACTGACCGACAAAGAAGGTGGTCGTAAGACTCCATTCTTCCCTGGCTACCGTCCTCAGTTCTACGTTCGTACAACTGACGTAACTGGGAACATCAAAGCCTTCACTGCTGATGACGGTAGTGCTGCTGAGATGGTGATGCCTGGTGATCGGATCAAAATGATCGTCGAATTGATCAACCCAGTTGCCATCGAACAAGGAATGCGTTTCGCAATCCGTGAAGGTGGACGCACCATCGGAGCTGGTGTTGTATCCAAAATCATCAAATAGGCTAATTACCTAATTT
>CASBPY010000118.1 GCA_949127675.1 Synechococcales cyanobacterium PMM_0072 | reverse complement strand
CCCCAGCCCTCCCTTTTACAATGGGAGGGAGCACGAGTTTCCACGTTTTCCCACCAAGAAGGGAATTGGAGAAACCTGACAATCTGTATTTACTTCCATAATGAAATCACTGGATTTTATCTATTTCCTATGACATCTATTCCTACTGCTTATAGGCATATTCATCTTGACGATCTTCTGGTACCGATCATCGCAGGAACTACTATGAAAGTGATCGAAATAGTCGTATCGCAAAAAGCTTATGGCTGGAGTCCTGAAGAAATTCATTTTCAGTATCCAACCTTGAGTATGAGTCAAATTTACTCTGCTCTTGCCTACTATTGGGATTATCGCAGTGAAATGGATATTGATATTCAGAGACGTTTTGATTTTGCTGAAAATCTACGCCAAAACGCTGAGCCGCTTAATTTAGTCAATCGGTTAGGACAGTAGGAATATTTCAATGAGTCTGGCTTTTTACATGGATGAACACGTTCCGAGATCCATAACTACTGGTTTATGATTACGGGATATCGATATTTTGACAGTCCAAGAAGATGGGCGAACTGGCTTTCCAGATCGAAAGATTCTAGATCGCGCTACTGAACTGAATAGAATAATGTTTACTCAAGATGATGATTTTTTAGTCGAGGCTCATCAGCGACAGGGACTAGATCAATTTTTCACAGGAGTAGTTTATGCTCATCAGCTTAATATATCGATAGGTCGTTGCATTACAGATTTAGAATTGATTTCTCAACTTGTTAGTACGAAAGAGCTACAGAATACAGTTCGATATTTGCCATTATAATTTCGGAAGATCGACATTCTAATCGGTTAGATCTTGATATGCTAATTTGGAATCATCGCCACTTTAATTACCTGACGATTTTTCATATCTTCAAAAGTTTGGGCTAAATCACTCAGAGGGCGACGATCGCTAATTAGTAGCTCAAACGGGATTTGCTTACTTGCCAGCAGTGCTAGAGCTGATTTAACGTACTCAGGCGTGTTATGAAAGACTCCCTTGAGAGTGAGTTCACTATAGTGCAGCCGATCGGTATTGACACTAATCGTCGTATCCTTGGGACAACCGCCAAACAGATTAATAGTCGCACCCGGACGACCACAAGCGATCGCCGTTTCCCACACACTCGGTACGCCCGTTGCTTCAATCACAATATCGGCACCCCAACCCTGGGTTAAATCTCGAACAGTAGTCGGAATATCCAATTGATGATGATTCCACGTCCGCGCAGCTCCCAACTTTTCCCCGACAGCTAGCCGCGAATCATTGCCGCCAAATAGCCACACTGATTGACACTGACTTGCCATCACTGCTACAAACATTAAACCGATCGCCCCGTCCCCAATTACAACTACTCTAGAATCAGAGGTAAACCCACTTCGTGCCACCCCATGTAAAACACAGGCTAGGGGTTCTGTCATCGATGCTAATTCTGAATCGAGAGTGGCGGGAAGATGTAGGAGATTATGCTGAACAATCGGTGCCGGAATTTTGAGATATTGAGCGAAGGTACCATTATTCCAAGTTAAATTGGCACAGAGGGAGTATTCACGCTGCTGACAAAAGAAGCAATCTAGACAAGGAGCTGAATTATTTGCCACCACTCGATCTCCGATCTGCCAATCGGTGACACCTGCTCCCAGCGCAATAATTTTCCCCGCTGCTTCATGTCCAAAGATAGTTGGCAACTTAAGCATCTTGGCGTGTCCACCGCGCCGCCAAACCTTGAGATCTGTCCCGCAGGTAGTCGCGGCGGCTACTTCGATTACCACCTCCCCATCAGCGGGAGAGGGAGTATCTAGAGTTTCGAGCCGAAGATCTTCTCGACCATAGAGGAGGGCTGCTAACACAGAAATACCAGGTAGAATAATTGCTTCAGAATTGCTTTATTATAGGAAATTTTGCGATCGAAAATCTATTCCTGCTATCGATCGAGTGACTTAAGGGTAGGCTAAAGAACTAGTTATAATTACCAGCCGATTTTTCCTCAGAGTGAACAGGATATAATATAGTGTTGTAAGTTAGAAACTATGGTCATTCAAGCCATTGGCTTATAGATATTCAGTTTGTAGTCACTGAATTAGCACAGGTCAGAACTTGGACTGGCTAGACGATCGTCCAAGATAATTTATTACTCGATAAAATCCCCATGAATGAAAGAAAAGTAGAAGATCCTAAACTGGTGATAGTTTATTTTGCCAACGGTACTGTCCAATGGGTAAAGTCTGGTAGTACAAATCAATGGTCTAGAGACGGTGGTAGGGTAAACAAATTTTTTGAAAGTAGGGTCTACAATACATTAAGCGGTGACAAGATCAAGATTAAGCAACACTTTAAATTGCTAAATACTGTCTTTATGGATGTAAATACGGGTGCCTTTTTAGATACAGTTCGTGAAGACTTGCTGGGACTAGCTCCAGATCCGAACGATATCGTTCAGCACTGTAAATGGTGGGATGTGGATTGGTCTTGTCCAATCGTATTTGAACCAAAAGCAGAACGTAAGCCATTCAAAAGTCCAGTTATTCGAGCTACAATTAGCGACGAATAAACTAGCTAATTGGCAACCATTCACGCAGACAAGCCTTTGACCGGAACTAGGGCGGAATCATTTAATTCAGCAAAATCTCAAATCACGGGGATTCTTTCCAGTATTTCCCAACGGGAGAATCCTGGCAAAACGCCCTACATAATAATACTAAATATTGTCGCGAACTGAAAAGTCGGGTTTTTGTTCAACCACAAGATGGACGAACTCGTAGATCTAGCCATAAAGTAGCAAAAAATACCGATCAAACTGACCCTAATGTACCCAAGTTGTCAGATGATAGAGGTTGTCTAGATCGGTATTGCTAGAGCGGTAATGGTGCAGATCCCATCTAAACCCCCAGCAGCTCGATCGATCCTTGTGGGATCGCTATTATAAGAGGTTATTGTGAAAAAAGTTTTATCGATTATTCTCGGTGGTGGTGCAGGTACCAGGTTGTACCCTCTGACTAAGTTACGGGCAAAACCTGCTGTTCCCCTTGCAGGTAAATATCGACTGATTGATATTCCTGTCAGTAACTGTATCAATTCCGAGATCTTCAAAATCTATGTCCTGACTCAATTTAACTCTGCATCTTTGAATCGGCACTTATCTCGTGCCTACAATTTTTCGGGATTTAGTGATGGATTTGTAGAAGTGTTGGCAGCGCAACAAACCAAGGATAGTCCTGATTGGTTCCAGGGTACCGCTGATGCTGTGCGGCAGTATCTGTCAATCATCGAGGACTGGGATGTGGATGAAGTGGTAATCCTGTCTGGCGATCACCTCTATCGGATGGATTATCGGTTATTTGTCGAACGCCACCGTGAAACGAATGCTGATATCACACTATCTGTAGTCCCAATCAGCGAGAAAAATGCGTCTGAATTTGGACTGATGAAAATCGATCCATCTGGACGGGTGGTTGAATTTAGTGAAAAGCCTAAAGGTGCCGAACTGCAAAGTATGCGCGTAGACACCACTAAACTGGGTCTTAACGCTGAACAAGCCGCTGAGAAGCCTTACATTGCATCGATGGGGATTTATGTCTTCAAGAAGCAAGTATTAGTAGACTTACTCAAAAAATCTCCGGAGCAAACCGATTTTGGGAAGGAAATTATTCCAGGTGCTTCAGCTACTCACAATATTCAAGCATACCTATTTGATGGCTACTGGGAAGATATTGGAACGATCGAGTCTTTCTATGATGCTAACCTGGCACTGACTCAACAACCAACGCCGCCATTTAGTTTCTACGACGAGAACGCCCCGATTTATACTCGCTCTCGCTATCTGCCACCGACCAAATTATTAGATGCTCAAGTCACTGAATCCATGATTGGTGAAGGTTGTATCATCAAAAAATGTCGGATTCACCATTCTGTTTTAGGTGTTCGCGCCCGAATTATGGATGGTTGTACGATCGAAGATTCCCTAATTATGGGTTCTGACTTCTACGAACCCGCACCAGAACGCAAAACTCAAACCGAAACAGGTGGTATCCCCATCGGTATCGGTCAAAATTCGACGATTCGTCGCGCCATTATCGATAAAAATGCCCGCATCGGTTCGGATGTAATGATTATCAACAAGGAAAACGTTCAAGAAGCTCAACGGGAAGATCTCGGATACTATATCCGCAGTGGAATTGTCGTTGTACTCAAAAACGCAACTATTCCGAACGGAACAATCATCTAGATCTAGCGGTGCGTGATGCTGATGCAGTAACGCACCCAACTAGAAATGTGCGGCTAACACCGTAAACAAGTCCGTAAAGTGGCGAATTTTATTCTCGATTTCTGCCCATTCTTCCTCTGGCTGAGAGCCGAGCACGATTCCAGCACCTGCAAATAATAATAGCCGAGACCTGTCGATCAAACCCGATCGAATAGCGACCGCAAATTCCGCATCATCATAACCAACCCAGCCGACTGGAGCCGCATACCAGCCCCGTTTAAAGGGTTCTAGCTCTTGGATCAGTTTGAGAGCTTGAGGGCGGGGAAAGCCCCCGACAGCGGGCGTGGGATGAAGTTTGGGCAAGATGTCCGCATCGGTGAGATCGGCTGTCAAAGTACCATGACACTGGGTGTATAAGTGCTGGACTTTATGAAGTTTGAGAATTGTTAATTCTCGATCGATTGTCACTGAGTCGCAGAGTTCGGCTAAGATTGCCTGGAGGTTATTGACGACTAATTGATGCTCGTGGCGATCTTTGGGTGAGTTGCGGAGATCTTCACTCAATTGGAGATCGAGCTGAGGTGATGTGCCGCGCCGACGAGTGCCAGCAATTGCTTCGGTTTGTAAAAATCGATTTTGACGAGAGTAGAGTCGTTCGGGTGAGGTACCAATAAAGGCAGTGGTAGGATTAATTTGGAAGCAAAAATGGTAGCTGCGAGAATTGTTTGGTTGTAAAGATTGCAACAGTAATTGCGGCTGAATATCATGAGTAAATGTGAGAATCGATCGTCTAGCTAGGACGATTTTATCTAAACCTAACTCAGTAAACTTAGCTAAGGCAACATCAATATTTTGTTTCCACTCAATCTGATTTGGGGTATCGATCCGTTTGAGTTGTAATGGTAAAGTTGTGATGGTATCTACTCGATCAAAGTCAATTTGAGCTAATTCCGCTAAAATCAGATCCAATTTTTCTGAGCTAAAATCACAGTTAAAATTACAGACAAAAATGGTATTTGTGCCGTTTCTACAAATTTCAAACCTCGGGACAATAAATCGATAGTTCCCAAATAATTTCCAGTGTGGATCGATCAATCTATCTTGGTTAAAGCCAATCCCACCATAGTATCGGACTTTAGGGTACAGCGGTGATAAATGCTGTCTGAGCTGTTCAAAAATAGTGCGATAATCGATCGACTTATCTCCAGCGATTAGAGCTAGAGTACCGATTCCAGCCGTGGTAAAATGACCTTGCCGATCGGACCAATAAGTCTTAACATCTGATTTTTGCTGTCCTAGCCACTGTAATAGATTTAGTTTAGGAATTGGGACTTCGATCCTAATAATTTTTCCCGCCACTGACAACGGGAGCAAAATTAGATCATACTTAAAGAAGTTTTTAATCTGGGTGGCTATATGCAGATGAAGATCCATTATGAACGATCGACTTTAAAATTATAAATTATCCTCCCGTTGGCGGAGCCTTTCCTCTGGAGAATCGATAATAGGAGTAGATATCACACTAGATACAGAAGAATTGACAAAAGGATCGACAATCGACGATGAGTTTTGACTCAAAGCTGCTACTGCTAGATTACCAGGATTGACAATCCCACCCGAAATTACTACTTTAAAAGCATCCTCGATCGACATCGCCAAATCCAGTACATCCTTCTCCGCAACCACCGCATACCAACCAGTCGTTGGGTTGGGAGTAGTCGGAATAAACAGATTCAACATCCCTTGCGGCATTTTGGACTGAATCTCACTATCCGTCGTCCCAGTCACAAAAGCAAGTGCCCAGATCCCTTGGCGCGGATATTCTACCAGTACTACCCGTCGAAACTTATTACCAGAATCCTTGAGTACAGTCTCTAATAACTGCTTGAGCGTCTTGTAAACTGCTCCTGCGAGGGGAATTGCTTGCAGCAACTGTTCGCCTACATCCAGCAGCCATTTACCCGCAATATTCCGCACCATCAGTCCAATCAGCAGGATCGCCATCAATGGCACAGTCAATCCTACCAATAGGTTCAGTACAGACACCAGAATTGGATGCAGCCCATCAAATGGATTAATCTGCTTGGGAATAGTCGTCAAAAAATTGACCACCCATGTCGCCACATTAATTGACAGCCAGATTGTCGTAGCGAGTGGAATCACCACCAGCAACCCAGCAATTAGATCGTTTTTTAAGTCTTGCTTGAAATGTTGGAACACAAATTCCCCGACTTTTAGGACAATTACTTCAACGTTAGGCGCGTCTATTCATAACTATACAAAGGTTTAGCGGAGGTGGGTAGGGAGTGGAAGTGTAGGAGAGAATATCAAATCCTATTCCCTATCCCCTATCCCTCCACTCCCTACTCACTAACTAAAGTACTCGCTTCAAACCTGTCCAACCGATCGTAATATAGGCAATTGCTAGCAAGAAACTTGCTAAACTAGTCCGAACACCAGTTTTCAGCATCCGTTCGCTGGCTTGAGTTTCGACTTTTTGCTTCTGCTTTTGGAGCTGCTGAAGATTTTGCTCTGATTCAGCCGCAAATTTCTTGGGATCATTGAGCAGCAATTCTAGTTTAGACTTGGTAATCTGGAGATTAGTCAGCCGCTCTGGGGGAATCTGTCCACCTTTTAGCTCTTTATCGATCTCGGTAATCTGTTCTTTGATCTTATCCTTACTTTGGGAGTTAATTTGTTTGAGATTATTTTTGATTCCTGCTTCGATTTGAGTTACCTCTTTACTGATTTTGCCCAGCTCTTGAGTTTTGAAATCATTGGTGGCACTTAGTTGAAACGGAATAATCAACACAAAAATCAGTCCCAGCAGGCTGGCAAGCACGAAAGTACCAATTCGCCAGATATTCCCGCGATCTCCACCATCTTCGGTAGAAACAATTTTGATCCAGTCGCCTGTCACCATAAATGCAATCCCTACCAATGGTAACAGCCCTCGATCGACTAATTGACTCGTCGCATAGAGCCACCATCTACCGCCATCTAGTACCAAATTTTCTGGTGGGAACACGAGCATAAACACCAGATCGATCAGCGACGATAGAATCAATACAGCACCTGCGGTTTTTAGCGCGAGTGGGGTCAAAAAACTACTAACGGTAGGTTGCATACTTTAGATTATTGGTGATGGATTACGGGGTAATGAAATTTCTGTGAGATAGACATTTAGCAACAATCGACTGGTTTATAATACCGTTCGAGAGATGTTACACCAACGGGGAGTTTAAACCCCTGATGTTTGGTAAAATCTAATCATTCAGTTTAGCTGTGATGGCGATTTTTATGATACCGGAAGTTCGCATTTGTCCAGATCGACAGACATTGGTAGAAACTGCCTACACGCTGATCATTGAGCGGGTGCGAACTGCACTAACAGAACGTCAATCATGTTCGATCGCCCTTTCTGGTGGTTCGACTCCGCAACCATTGTACGCCGCTCTTGCACTTGCCGATCTGCCGTGGGATCGAATCCAGATTTTTTGGGGTGATGAACGGTATGTTCCAGCTAGTAATCCAGATAGTAACTATGGGATGACTAGACGAGTCTGGCTCGATTTAGTGCCAATTCCAGCGGCAAATGTGCATCCGATGCCGACAGATTTATCCCAGCCTCAACTAGCAGCGGCTGAATACGATCGCCAGATCACCGCTCATTTCGGGTTAGAATCTGGGTCGATTCCAGTTTTTGACATCGTACTGCTAGGGATGGGTGATGATGGCCATACAGCCTCTTTATTCCCCCATACAACAGCTTTATCAGTAGTCGATCGACTAGTAACTGTTGGCGACAAAGATGGACAACCCCGCCTGACTTTTACATTCCCATTGATTAATCAAGCTCGAAGCACAATCTTCCTCGTCTCAGGTGCCAGCAAACAGACAGCTCTAACCGCAGTATTTGCATCAACGGGAGATATTACGGCTTACCCATCGCGAGGAGTTAAACCCCAAGGTGAGCTATTGTGGTTGCTAGATGCCGCCGCAGGGGAATTAGTTAGTAATTGATAATTGATAGCGGAGGTTTTTTGAATAGGGATATGAATCCCTGTCCCCCAGT
>CASBPY010000117.1 GCA_949127675.1 Synechococcales cyanobacterium PMM_0072 | reverse complement strand
TGGTTTGTCGATATTATCTACAATCTAGATTTAAAGATGGAATGATTTTTTATTTGTAAGTCCCTAAAGCCGCTAACTCATCCACAGCCCTTTGTTGCACAGTCCCCTTACCCATCAGTCTAAACCATCGTGTCTCTGGAATCTGCGGCAACTGATGCACCACAATAATTCCCATCTGCAAATGTTCCGGTAACAAGTACACCCCCTTCCCCCAAACCTCCACCTCATTCACCGCCCCAAACTTCACTAAAGTATGCGCCGCTAAAGTAGGTGTGAGAATCCACAACCTTGGAATAACTTTATCCCCGCCAAGATTTTGCCGCTTACTATCTCTAGTCAACTCAGCACGCACCTCAAACACCTTGACAATGCAGGTTTGAATCTCATCCACCGTCACCGGATTCCGAAACGGTTCAAATATCGCTGGGTGTTGATTCAGACATTGTGTCAGCAAACCTAGATTTGCACTACTTGAAAGATTCAGATTGTTGGGTTCAAAATAAATATCGACAAACTTAGTTTCAGAAGTGATGGGGTTGAGAAATGGGAGTTGGGAGTTGGGAGTTAGAGAAATTTGCGTGTTGCACAAATAGAAAATCATACCTAGATTCAGCAACGCCTGATTCTAAACAGTAGTTCGATTCAAGTTTATAGATCGACAAACTTACTATGTTTCGATCGATCGGACAACATCCCTTGTGTAGAATCGAGTGCTAACTCCATCATCGTGGCGAAATCTTCAATACCTACGATCGAAAGGGCGTATTTAGTGACGAGCTGATTTTCCTGTGTTAAGGTTGGGTTCAAAGCTATACCAGCTTAATTTGGGGCGAACGTTTTGCTAATTTAATCATGAATCAAGATCGATCGAGAACTAGAAATTATCATTATTTAGTCATCTTACTAATATTATCAAGTACAGCGTGTTCTGCTCCAAAGAACATCGTCGCTCCACCACAAATTACTCAAGTAGATTCACCTAGTTCAGTTGCTGTAACGACTCCTCAGTCTAGCCAACAGCCAGTTAGACAAAATGACGAACAACTATATCAAGAAGCTCTAACTAAAGCTGATGCAGCTAAAGCGATCGGTCAATCGGCAGCATCTAAAGATGATTGGGTTCTAGTTGCTAATAATTTACAAAGCTCAGTCGAAATCCTCAGATTGATCGATCCAACTAGCCCCGAATATAATTTAGCTGCAAAAATCTTGCCTGACTACGAACAGCAGTTAGCAAGTGCCAGCCAAAAAGCAGCAAATTTTGTTAGTAAACCAGTTCAAAATCTAGCAACCACTAATCAAATCACTAACTCATCAAGTCTCGATACCTTTGTAATTCCGATCCAAAGAAAATTAGGTGGAGTACCATTAATTGAAGTTACTTTCAATGACAATCATCAAGTACCGATGTTACTCGATACTGGAGCTAGTCACACCCTCCTGACCTTATCAGTAGCGACTCAACTGCAACTCCAACCAAATGGGACTGCTCAAGCCAAAACAGCTAATGGCACCGCTAACTTTCAAGTTGCCAGCATTGATAAAATTAGATTTGGGGCTGGTGAAATCAAAAATGTTCAAGTCGCCATCGGTCAAAATGATCTACCCTATGGATTATTAGGTCATGATGTCTATGATGGCTATGATATTACGATCAAAGAAAGCTCGATCGAATTTCGTAAACGCTAACATTCGATCGAGCAACTGGACTAGAATGGTCTAATCGCCATCCCGCTGCTTTTAATGATCTATGGCTCGAAAATCTACTGCCTCACGCACCCGTCAACCTGCCAGCACCGTTAGCGTCCCAGCAGCTAGCTCCGATGGATTAGCCATCTCCGATCTTCGCATCCGGCTCGAATTCCTGGAACGGGACAACGAAAAACTGCTCAAGCAAATCGAGAAAAAGCGGACAGAATTAAGTAATTTGCTCGATCGAATTCGCGAAATTGGGGTGGAAGTAGCCCAACGGAGCGCGCCAATTATGCAGCAGCTTTTAGATTTGGATGGCAAGATTCATGCCATATTTAACGAAATCTTTAATGGTAGGAAGTTAGGCAAACAAAGTCGTAAAAGTATTGAGAAGATTTATTATACCCTTCAGGTATCAGGATTGATTAGCCCTAGTGGTCATCTTTATCAAGATACTGATGATTCAGACGAAGATGCAGGCGATGGCGATGATTGGGATCAAGAAGATTTCTTTGGTCGTAAGTCTCGATCGTCACCTTTTGATTCTGAACCAGAACTACCTAAGATCGATCGAGATGAATTAAAAAAAATTCGCCAAATATTCTTGCGATTAGCAGATGTTTTTCATCCTGATAAAGTACTAGATCACGAAAATCGTGAATACTACACCGAAGTGATGAAAGAAGTCAATCAAGCTTATCAAGCTGGGGATTTGGCAAAACTACTGGCGATCGAGAAACAGCACCAAATGGGCGAAATTATCGATCACAATAGTGAAGACGATTTAACCCGCCGATGTGCGCGGATTGAGCAAGAGAATGAATTTCTCAACAGCCAATTTGCCAATCTCAAACAAGAACTTAGGGAAGTAAAAAGCACTGAACAAGGATCGGCTGTGGCTGAGTT
Organism: Synechococcales cyanobacterium PMM_0072; assembly: GCA_949127675.1. GTDB lineage: Bacteria > Cyanobacteriota > Cyanobacteriia > Cyanobacteriales > Chamaesiphonaceae > Chamaesiphon. Next base: position 1,733 of record CASBPY010000117.1, on the reverse strand, counting down.
TAAGAAATTAACTAAAGCTGGTCTAGATCCGATCGGTGAAATGATGGCAGAAACCGAAGCCCAAGTTCAAGCGATCGCTGAAATTCATCAATTTGTGGCTGACTTTCGCGATAAAAGAATCACTATCAAAGACTTTATGAAAGGGCCATCTATCTTTCAACAAATGCACCAAGTTTCACCGGAAGAAATCCTCAGGGAATTGTTCTCACAATTTTGACCTAAATCTTTTTTGTTTTTGGCGATTCAGTTCCATTATTGATACTCCTGCGATGATATCAATAGTTTGATCACGAGATCGGTCAATCTCCTGCGATAATAATCGATAGTCACACCCCTAGGGTGTGAGTAAACCAACGAAAAAATCCGATGCGCCTGTCTAAAAGCTTATTTGTCACCCTCCGCGAAGAACCAGCCGAAGCCGAAATCCCCAGCCACAAACTGTTGTTGCGGGCTGGATACATTCGGCGGATTGGGAGTGGCTTGTACGCTTACCTACCCCTGATGTGGCGGGTATTGACCAAGGTCAGGCAGATTGTTAAAGAGGAAATGGATGCCACAGGCGCACAAGAATGTCTGCTGCCTCAGCTTCAACCCGCCGAACTGTGGCAACAATCGGGACGCTGGGACACTTATACTCAGTCAGAAGGGATTATGTTCGCCTTCACTGATAGACAAAAGCGGCAAGTGGCACTTGGCCCCACCCATGAGGAAGTTGTAACCGCTGTTGCTCGTGATTTGATTAAGTCTTACCGTCAACTACCCCAACATCTGTATCAGATTCAGAGCAAATTCCGCGATGAAATTCGGCCTCGGTTTGGATTGATGCGGGGAAGAGAATTTATCATGAAAGATGGTTATTCGTTCCACGCGGATACCGAAAGCCTCAAGGCTACTTATGATGACATGCATCATGCCTATAGCCGGATGTTGACTCGCTGTGGGTTGAAATTTCGGGCGGTAGATGCGGACTCTGGTGCGATTGGTGGTTCTGGTTCTCAGGAATTTATGGTGCTGGCGGCTGCGGGTGAGGATGATGTCATGTTCACGGCGGATGGTAAATACGCCGCCAATGTGGAAAAAGCGGTTTCCCTGGCACCTGATGCAGTTGCGTCAACTTTTACTAGTTGTGAAATTAAGGAGACACCAAATACTAACTCGATTAAAAAGCTAGTTAAATTCTTTGAATGTGACCCGACCTCGATCGTCAAAAATGTGCTTCAGCAGGTAGTCTTTGATAATGGGCTGACTGTGCTGGTATTAATTAGTATTCGATCGGATCGAGATGTCAATCAAGTAAAATTAACTAACGAACTGGGCAAATTAGCTGTTAATTACGGCGCAAAAACAGTGATCGCTCTAGAAGTACCAGATGGGTTGGCGATCGCAAAATGGGCAGCCAAGCCATTACCATTAGGTTATATCGCGCCTGATTTAGGTGACGAATATATTAGTTCGACTCCAAATGTACATCCCAACTTCCTGAGATTGGTAGATCCTACTGCCGCGAGTTTAACCAACTTCATCACAGGTACAAACGAAGCCGAAAAACATGTAGTTGGTGCGAATTGGAACACCCAATTTACCCTACCTACAATTGTCGATATCCAAAAAGCTCAAGTCGGAGATCGGGCCATCCACGATCCGAGTCAACTAATTGAAACCGCACGGGGGATCGAAGTTGGACATATCTTTCAACTCGGCACCAAATATTCCGCCGCAATGGGAGCAACATT
>CASBPY010000116.1 GCA_949127675.1 Synechococcales cyanobacterium PMM_0072 | reverse complement strand
TAGTCCCCAGGTTTGCCGACCAGCGCACTCTCGTCTAGGATTACCCCCGTAAAATCTACTTTATAGCTAGCGGTTGCCCGCATCCCCGCTGGTTGCCACCAACTCGGATCGCTGACGGTGGCGACTTCATCCATCGGCACGATACACAGTTGCCAAGTCCCATCAGGCAAGGCTGCACCGATAAATGGTCGATCGACATATCCACAGCCAGTAGCAAAGGTTTTGGCACCTTCTAGCCGATATTTGTCCTGACCTAAGGGCATTATGGTCACGCCATCCGATGCTTCGGCATTCCAGACTCCAAAGATTTTGTGCTGGTGGGCAGCAGTGGCCAAAGTTTCGATCTGCGTGGGGGTGCCAAAAGTCTGAATCAGTTGCAGGGCATTGACATGACCTTCATAGATCCGTCCCACGGCTAGATTGGCTCGGCCAATCTGGGTCAGGATCGTTAGCAGCTCCGAGATGGAACTGGCATCGATCCCTAATCCCAATCCACCCCAGATCCGAGCTAGAGGTGCTGTCAATAAACCTGCCTGAGCAATTAGCTCAAACTCTTGAACAGGAAAGGCTCCATTTCGATCTATCTGCGCCGCATTCCCAGCACAAAAATCAGTAACAGGCGTTATCTTTTGGAGTAGATCGGTAAGTTCAAATTGGTGAACGGCTAACTTGTGGGGGATAAACCGTGGCTGTGTCGGCGGATGCATGGCGGTCAAGATTTTCTATCCTTGGCATTAGAATTAAGCGGCACTTGAGATTAAGTATCTCGATTATGATCTTCAATTAATTTGCCGGAGTTGACATCAGTCGATCGACATATTTCTCAGTCACAAACAATCTCCCAAAATACAGATTTACAAGATTCGATCGATCCTTGTTCTCTGATTCGTTTACCTTATACATGCTTGGATTCCAATCAATCACCTAACAGCTTCTGTAAAGACCTCGCTAAATCCCCATTGTAAAAACCTAATTATCAATTATCAAACACTCTGCCTTTAGATAGAGGTGATTGTTGGTAGATATTGTGATGATATAACAGCAGTGAAAAAAATTAGGTAATTAAAGTATGGCTGATTTACACAATATTGTTAAAGGTGTGCAAGATGCGTTAGGAAATTTGACACCCACCCCAGTTATTATCCAAGAAGAATCGACTGCTTACGACCTCAAAACGCGGCTAGAGTGGGGCGAACCCGCTTTATCGATCGTCGATATTCGCAAGCATGAAGCATTCAATCGAGGACGGATCACTGGGGCGATGTCGATGCCGATGGAGCAGTTGGCAGAAATGAAGTCTGCACTCCAACCAGAGCGAGATCTTTACATCTACGGCGATACTGATCAGCAGGCTCATACAGCCGCCGAAATGCTCCGAGCTGCTGGCTTTAAAGCCGTAACTCATGTGATCGGCGGTCTGGACGCTTGGCATGAAATTGGTGGGCCGACTGAAGGCGTGCAGGAAGATGGCGCATCCCCAGGAGCGGATGCGTTTAATGTCGTGTCTCGGCTCAAGACCGAACATGATGTCCAAGCAGCAGGAAAATCCCAGCACGCTAATTAGCAAGATAGTGGGGAGGCAAACCACGCAGATAATTTCTAGGGGTACTGACAAGGGCTACCCCTACCTAGTTTTTATTAAGTAATTCAGATCTTTTAAACAGATGAATGATACTTTATTTGATTCTCATACTGAGAGGCTATGCCAACGCTTATTTCGTGACGGCACTGGCGAGATTGTCATCGCTCAACCACCCAATCTACCCATCCTAATTTGGGGAGCAGCTACACTACTGAACTTATTCTTTAAAACAGGTCAAATTAAAATCGCCTTAGATCTATTAGCTTTTAGTTCTCTGCTGTACTGGTCATTCTTGGAAATTACTCAAGGTGCTAATTACTTTCGCCGAGATTTGGGTATAGTCGTCCTAATTGCGTTAATCATATCTGTAATTAAGCGACTCGATCGAACTCCTACGCTTAATCAAGTGACCTCACCATAGAGATCCGATCGTCAACGATCGATCTGTACTTGGGGCTGAGTGAAGATCCAGTGAAGTTAGTTTCTAATTAGAGGATATATGAATTATTTGATTGCAGTTTTGACCGATCGGACTCAAGCTGAAGCCGCCTATTCCGCTTTAGAAAAAGAAGGCTTGCCCAATGATGGGATTAACATTTTAGGCGAAGGTTATCAAAGTGCCGACGAGTACGGATTAATCGATCCGACTACTGAAGCTCGTAAAGAGATCAAACGCGAGTTGTACTGGCTATTAGGCTTTGGATTCTTTGCTGGCTATGCTTTTAATTGGTTGACCGCGATCAATATTTTACCTGCCATCCCCCCTGTAGGCAACCATATTATCGGTGGGATTTTTGGTGCCGCTGCGGGTGGCTTAGGTGCTTATTTTTCTGGCGGTGTAGCCGGACTAACGATCGGTAGTGGCGACGCTCTGCCCTATCGAAATCGCCTCAATGCGGGGAAATATCTGGTAATTGTCCAAGGTACGGGCGAACTGATCGATCGAGCTACCCGTGTTTTACGTCAATTTGAACCAGAAAATATCCAAGGATATAACGAACCGATTGGTGCATAACTATCGATCGAGCAAATATCAGATTTAGCCAGGATATAATCCTAAAATATTTCGATTAAATTACCTATTTATATTCACATATCTGTATCTTTTGAGAGAGAAGATTTTGACGTATTTATAGCTAGGATTAAAAAATGTTAAATCTCAAAAAACCAGAAAATTCTAAAATTACAACAGAGGAAATAAGTATGTTTGATTCGATCACCAGAACAATTATCCAAATCGGTAACTGGTTTAAACAGTTACAAGTCCGCCAGTTTTTATCGGTCGTAGCGATCGGTTGTATCTTGTTAAATACCACTGTCGATCCAGATCTGGCCAGTAAAGCCACCATCGACAAGATCGATCGGCTGGTAAAGCAAGAAAATCCTGAGCGACCTAAAACGACTCGCGAATGGCAAAAACAAGCCCGCGAAGTCAAAGGTAAGCCTGGTGAAAGAATCGAACGCATTGGCGAACAATCAGCAGATGCGATTAAAGAGTTTGGGGCGATGTATCCAGATGTCGCCAAACGGAGTCAGGCTGAATTAGAAAAGAGTAAATAGATCATCACCGATTATGGGTGAGAGAATTTAGGTAAAAAATTGAGGATAGGCACAACTGATGAGTTGCGCCTACCCTTAATTTCATATCCACATTCAGCAACGATGTTAATAAACTGCAACTGGAAGTTGCCGAAGAGTTACCTGATCGAGCTGCACAAATTCACCTGTCTCGATCGATTTATCAAGAGCCTGAATAATCTGGACATCAGTTAAACCTTCTCTACCTGATGGCTCTGGCTCTTTGTCTTGGATAATGCAGTTTGAAAAGTACACAAACTCCGGCACAACCTGATTGTGAGGTTCAAAGCTGCGTTCCTGTCGGCTACCATCAATCGTCAAAATATGTTTAATCGGCCCCTGGGTGGAATAAGCCAGCTCTACCCGCAGATCGCCTGTAGTTCCTACCACTTGATAGGTTTGAGTCCTTACAGCCCCAAAGCTACAGCTAAAAGTTGCTAATCGATCGTGGGGAAAGCGCATAATTACACTAGTCATTTCAGCCACTTCCCGAAAGCGTTGCTCGCCATTGTTCGCAGTAGTAGCAAAGACAGAAATTGGCTCATCCTGAAAGATATAGCGGGCAGCATTGATGCAATAGATGCCAATATCATTGAGTGTACCGCCACCTATTTCCTTGTCTAATCGGATGTTATCGCCGCATGTCTGCTGGGTAAACAGAGATGTAAAGATCCGTGGTTCGCCAATTTGACCCGATTGTACGACTTCGATGGCGTGCAAATTGGCTGGTTCCAAATGCAGCCGATAAGCAATCATCAGCTTGACATGATGAGTTCTAGCCGCTGCAATCATTTGCTCGCATTCTGTTACCGTTGTAGCCATTGGTTTTTCACACAGCACATGAATTCCAGCATTGGCGGCTCTGACTGTATAGTCACAATGGAGGTGGTTGGGCAATGCAATATAGACAGCATCGATATTGCCACTAATCAATAAGTTGTCATAATCTTCGTAAGCATAGGTGTAGGGAACGCCATACTGTTGGGCAAGTTCAGCGCGTTTGCCAGCATCACCAGATACCAATGCAACTAGCTCGGAATTTTCGGCATCAGCGAATGCAGGTAAAGCATCCGACTTAGCAAATGCACCCAAACCAACGACGGCGTAGCGAACTTTACGATGTTTATTGATAGATGAAGTATTTGGAATTTGAGTGCTTATCATGTTATCTTTTTTCTAAATTCTATGCTGGTAATCTGTACTCTAATAGAAACAGAGATCGCGTTCGATCTCTGTAATTAAATGGGAAAAATTGATGTTTGGTGTCTGATAATCGAGCAGGATAGTTTAGATTAACTGTAAATTAGAACACTTGATTAACAAAGAGTAATGATTTAAATTCCCAGCTTAAAACCCAACTATCAATTATCAATTATCTAAGCTGCTAATTCGTCATCGTCAAATAGATTTATCAGACTGCTGATGGGTCGATCAAAAGATCTTTGTGCTTGGTTTGTAGGGATTACCGTCCATCCTGCCTGCAAGAGTTTTTGGCTAGTCGCCCAACCCTGAGAACCACCTGGAATCGGATAATCTGGCACACAAAGTCCAGGAAAAGCTGTATAAATTTTCCAAGGGTGGAAGGACTCAAATCTGAGATGTAGAGCTAATTTTCCATTACCACCAAACTTGGGTATCCAGCATAGTTGTCCAGTCATTTGACAGTCCTCCTAAATTCAATCGATCATTTAGATTATGAATAAGAGGAACTATAGAAAATATTTATCCCCTATAGTTCCAAAATGTTTAAGTGTGAGACCTGATATTTGAATTACACAGCAAATTGTTCTTGCAGCTTACTTTTTGCACTCTTGAACTGGGTAGCTAGTTGTTCTTGCTGGGCATCGTTATAGTTACTCCGAATCGCCGCAAACATGGTACTTTCCTCTTGGCGAACGTGATCCATTACTGCTGTTTTCAAAAGCTCGACTTTAGACTTAAAATCAGCGGCTGAAGCACTTGCAGATTTCAGATCTGCTAGCATCACTTTCATCTCTGCTTGCTCGTCATATAGCTCTTGGGTGTCTCCATAAAACGAGCGAACGGCAGGATAAACAACTTGTTCCTCTGCTTCTGCATGAACAGATAGATCCTTGTAGATTTGTCCAAAATACTCTTCAATTTTTTGAGGATCGTTACTTTTTTCAATTTGCATAAATAGCATACTGACCTTGTTATGATCCATGCGAATTATGTCTTCGATGCTCATGTCAGACTTATCACTGGTTTGCGTCACAGCACTGCCAACAATACCAGAAAGTGCAGCGACGGAATCTTGAACTCGCGCCCACAATCCTTGCGATGGTTCTTGTCCAGTTAGTTCGCGGACACCCAGAATTTCGAGTACACCTTTGAGTTGTTCTTGGTGTGCGCGGTTCTCAAAATTGAGCGTATTCAAGGGTGTAATGGCAGCTTCGACATCAGCACCGACGACTTGAGCAGCTTTATGAACCAGAATCCCTGACATAAACTGCTGGTGTTTTAGTAATTCATGCTGAGAGACTTTTTCATATAGCGACAGCTCAGATCCGTCCATTAACTGACCGATCTTCTCTACCATCATGGTGACTGTTTCATGGGGCTTACCCTGGACACCATATTGAACGCTGACGGTATCTAAAATACCTAGATTTTTGCGATCATCTTCTAACATGTGTCCCAGCCTGTCGCGAATTTCTTGGTCGCTACAACTGGACAGCAATTTCTCTTCATTAGCAATAAGTAAGTTTTGTACTTCCTTGATATCGGCTAGCTTACAGGCAATTGCTGTGCGCTTGGAATCTTCAATAGCAATAGACATGGTATATTCTCCCTTGATGTTAAGAGCGTTCTCTGTTGATCAACGATTGCTCTTAACATCAAGATAAAATATTGACTAGGATAACCCATCCCTCAAATTGTATATTCGCAAGATCTGAGAACTCACCCATTTGAGAGACGTTAATATATGTAACGAATCGATAGAATTGTGGCAGGTTGGTAAGTTAGCTAGGAAGTGTAAAAATACGCCTAGCCATTCAAACAGCGAAAGTAAGCTTTACTGTTGCTGACCAGTCTAGTTCTCTACACAACAAGATTTGGAATAACCATCATGACAACATCTACTAAAGAAATCGCTTTAAACAATAAAGACCGCAATGATTGGCAGTGGGGATTTACGCCCCAGGCTGAACTCTGGAATGGTCGGTTTGCAATGCTCGGATTTATGGCTGCCCTTCTAACCGAATTGTTGTCTGGTGAGGGCGTTCTGCACTTCTACAATTTGATGCACTACGCAAGTGTAGCTGTGCGCTAGATCTACTGACACCGACTACTCTCGCTTTGGAAGTTTGGTCGGTGTCAGAGCATTGATAAAATTAGGTACTTAGGGGAGCATGGGGTTAAATCTTATGCTCCCTTAGCTTTAAATTCATTTGGCAATAATGCCCAAAAATATTTATCGATTCAGATGGTGATAATTTTAATCGGCGTTAGTGGTAGTGGAAAAACTAGTATTGGTCGAGCATTGAGTGTACTGACAGGCTATTCTTTTTTAGATGCAGATGATTATCATTCACCGGAAAACATTGCCAAGATGTCTCGCGGTGAGCAGCTAACCGATGCAGATCGCCGACCCTGGTTGACTGCTTTGAGCCAAGTAATTGCTAGTCAAATCCAGCAGGGTAAACAGACTATCTTGGCTTGTTCTGCACTCAAAAAATCCTATTAAGACTTAAGTGAAGTTAGATGAATAATTAGGCAACTACAAATATTTATTAAGTACTAATAGGCAGAAACCCTGACTGTGGGCAGTGCCCACCCTGCATGATATTTTATATTTAATCGTGTCTAACCACTTATTAATAAAGATCAGGAGTTTAAATCCTCATATTACAAGTTTAATTATTAATTATCAATTAATTAGTCAGCTATGGCATTAGTATCAACGGAATTAAGATCCTCCTGTAGCTTTTTAGTGAGTAGCTCTACCCGTTGGAGATGTTCTTGATCGTCTTGTGAATCTGAATCTGTTGTTAAGTTTGGAACGATGGTCTGTGCTGCTATTTTTCGTGCATCTTCAATCCCCAAAGAATCCTCTTGAGCTGACTTTCCTCGGTCTTGGAGCTGTCTTTCGGTGGACATAATAACTGGTTGATAGATTATTAATAATCATACATAGATTATATTTAGTTAACATCACTCCAAAGAGGTAGATATTAATCAGTCAATCGAGAGATCAAGATATCGGCTCGGTTTGATACTATAAGAGTAGGTACAAAATAACATCGGCGTGAACACAGATATTTTTGTAATAAAAAATCAACCGTAAACTGGAGATCTACGATCTATGACGAAAACAAAAATCGAGCCATGTGTTTTAAATTCTCCACTGGAAAGATTATACGAACAAAATAGAAGAGTAAGCTTTATCGGTGGGGAAGGAATTGTGCGAAGCTCTAATTTTGAAGGCGGAACTTGGAAATATTTAGTTGAGATGCCACAAGGTAGAGAGCCAACTTTTGGTAGAGTGGGTGCAGAAACAATGGTATTGCTCGATGAGAAAGAACTCCGTGCAGCATAAACAACAAGGATTTTCAGGGAAAGGACTGCTGGTTGCGACAACAATCTCGATCATTTGGATCGGTAGTCTAGGATTTCTATCATTTATAGATATTTATCAGTTATCACCTGGATGGATTTTGCTTGGCATTTTAGGGCGAACATTTATCCAAACAGGACTATTTATTGTCGCTCATGATGCCATTCACGGATCTATATTTTTGACCAACCGTAAACTAAATGATGCGATCGGTCAATTTGCTGTTACATTATACGCACTTTTAGACTATCAAAAACTTACTGTCAATCATTGGCAACATCACCGTTATCCTGGGCAGGTACAAGATCCTGACTTCCATGAGGGGAATAGCTTTGTTTGGTATCTAAAATTTATGAAAGGATACCTAGATATTCGGCAAACAATTATTCAGCTTATTGGGTTTGGCACAATTTTTATCACGTTGTATTTTGGGCTTCATATCCCCTTTGCCAATCTATTTTTATTCTGGATTTTGCCGATCTTTCTGAGTACGATTCAGCTATTTTTCTTTGGTACTTATTTACCCCATCGCGGCAACGATACTGAAAATTCGCATCAGGCAGTCAGCAGCAATTATCCGCCGATTTGGTCATTTTTAACCTGTTATCACTTTGGCTATCACTGGGAGCATCATGAGTATCCCTGGCTGGCATGGTATGAGCTGCCGTCTGTGCGCCAAGTATCTTTACCCCACACTTCGGCTCCGGTCAATCTACCGCCCCAGTCCTCCCCTTAGAAGAACGGGGAGGGAGTAAGAAAAATAATACGGAGCAAATATATATTTATGTCGGCAAAAATTTCACTTGTTAGCGGACAAATTACAATTAATGATGGTGGTTCATTCCTGCTGACTGCTGCCGATGGATCGATCGATGATCACCGCGCTCAGGGCTTTTTTGTACTAGATACACGATTGATTTCTTGCTACGAAATCTCGATCGATAGACAACATTTAACTCCCCACGCATGAATGCGGGGCGCAAGCCCCCGCATTCATGCGTGGGGTCGAGCCTGCCGCGACTTTAGTCGCCTTGAAGCGATTCCGCTGCTTTAGCAGCAGTATGCGCTTAGGGATAACACTATTATTTTCTGCCATTATTGATTGGACAGTTATTTCACTAAGGAATCGATCGATGACCGAAGATTAGGACTGAGGACTACTGCGGACTTTCGCCCGTAGAAGCGGCTTTCCATTCAGTTGATTGGTGGTTGATGGGTGAAGATCTACCCGATCCCAACAATAGAGTCAGTCTAAAGAGGGATAAAATTTCGCTGGAATATACCGACAATATATAGTGAGTCGTTCGATCGATTAATCGATCGCTGGATTGATGTTTTGAAGTCGATTAACGTTGACAGTAACTCACGCTACTACCGCAGCAAATTTCCCTTACGCTGGGTGGCGCACCAGTGCGGCACTTGTCGATTTGGGATCGCTCCCAAAACCTCCGTTTTAGATCCAGATTGTCGCACTGATGATATTAACAATCTTGATGTTGTCGATGGGAGCTTTTTTCCTTCCAATATTGGCTCGAACCCGACTTTAACTATTGTGGCAAATGCTTTGCGAGTTGGCGATATTTTACTAAGACAGCTTGGCATCCTCAGCGTAAACGAACGACAGTTAACTAATCTTTCAGTATCGGAGTATCTTTAATATGGCAGATTTGAGCGGAAAAGTCGCGATCGTCACAGGCGGTTCGCGGGGGATCGGGCGCGGCATTGCCGAACGATTGGGACGAGATGGCGCATACGTTGTCGTCAACTATTCAGGTAGCGAACAGGACGCGAATCAAGTTGTAGACGCGATTTCCGATGCAGGCGGTAAGAGTGTCTCCATTCAGGGAGATTTGAGTAAAGTCGCCGATATTCATACCTTGTTTGCCAAAACAATCGATTATTTCGGTAAACTCGATATTTTGGTCAACAATGCTGGGATTGCTGGGGCACATGGATCGATCGAAAAAACCACAGTAGAAGACTATGAACAAGTCTTTAATCTCAATGTGCGTGGGGTATTATTCTCCTTGCAAGAAGCCGCCAAACACATGGCTAATGGTGGCAGAATCGTAAATATTTCCTCCACAACCACCTTATATCCTAGTGCCAGAACCGCCGTTTATGCGGCGAGTAAAGCAGCAGTCAAGCTATTGACTCAAGTGATGGCTCAAGAAGTTGGCGATCGAGATATCACAGTCAATACGGTTACACCTGGCCCAACAGTCCCAGGGATGTTTGGTCGTTTATCGCCAGAATATCAGCAGCAAGCCGCCGCTAGTTCCCTGTTCAATCGGTTAGGCACGCCCCAAGATATTGCTGATGTTGTGGCATTTTTGGTCAGTGAAGAGGCGCGATGGATCACAGGTGAAGAAATTTGTGCCAATGGCGGTGCAAAAAGTTAATTAAATCCACACTAAAAACTCCAGGAAAATTATTATGACTCATGATCCTGTACTATTTACTGTTACAAGACCCACCTCGATTATCTAGCGGAAAAAATATCTAAGTAGTTTAGTCGGAAAACCTTTTGCTATGGTAACTCAGGAAAACGATGCTGTGCATGACTCGATCGGATTTGCACAGCAGACTTCGCAGACGATCGCCAAGATGATCAAAAATGCTTCAACAACAGCAGGAGAAACGGTAGGTAGGGCGTTGTATGAATTTGTGGAGCAAGGAACAGCAACAATCGGACAGGCTGTTACGCCGATCGCTACCCACCCATTCGTCAAATTTACGACCAAAGTGCCTGGACTTAGCTGGCTGATGGCAGCACTAGGACAAGTGAATACGGATATCGTGCGCCAAGAAGTTGAGTTACTGCAAAGCACCTATCCACTGGCAAGCTCTGAGGAACTGGCGCAACGAATCATCGTAGATTCAGCGAGGAAAGCTGCTGGCATCGGCTTGGCAATGAATTTTGTGCCGCCATTAGCACTAATGTTATTAGCAGTTGACTTAGGGGCGATCGCGGCACTGCAAGCCGAGATGATTTATCGGATTGCCGCGATCTATGGCTTTTCCCTGACAGAGCCAGCCCGACGCGGTGAAGTGCTAGCAATTTGGGGCTTGTCAACTGGCAGTTCTGGAGTCATGAAGGCAGGATTGAGCGTAGTTGAGCTACTACCGATTGTGGGTGCAGTGGTGGGTAGTGCAGGCAATGCTGCCATGCTGTATGGTCTAGGTCAAGTTACCTGTCGTTTTTATGAGGCGAAACAGAGCGCAATGGTCAAATAGGGAAACGATCGCACATCTCTGCAACAATGCCTAATCTGCTCATGACTTATTTCTCCGATAATTATTTTCAAGCTCGATCGCGCTGGAGAGCAGCCGCCAACCTTCATCGCGGTCGGCTGGAGTCTTATGAGATCGATGCAGTCGCACCGAGTGACGAGCGATTAACGATCGATGTCGCCATTTTTGGCAATCCTGCTGCACAAAAGGTTTTAGTAATTTCTAGTGGCTTGCATGGAGTCGAAGGCTTATTTGGTTCAGCAGTACAATTGGCGACCATCGAGAGCTATCTCGCAACCCAGCAATTACCGTCAGATCTAGCGATCGTGATGGTTCATATTCTCAATCCCTTTGGTTGTGCTTGGTACCGTCGGTGGAATGAAGAAAATATCGACCTCAATCGCAATTTTCTGGTGGGTGATGAGGTTTATCAAGGTTCTCCACCTGCTTATCCATCACTCGATAGTTTCCTGAATCCGCGTTCTGCACCATCCAGACTCGAACCTTTTTTACTCAAGTCTCTTGGTTTAATTGGTCGCTATGGGATGTCTACATTAAAGAATACTCTCCCCGTCGGACAATATGACTTTCCCCAAGGTTTATTTTTTGGTGGTCATGCGCCCTCCCAAACTCGAAAAATTCTCACAGATCACCTCCGGAGCTGGTTAGGCGCAGCACAACGGGTGATCCATCTGGACTTACATTCAGGTTTGGGTAAATGGGGGACTTATCAGCTATTTGCTGAACTCAATCAAGATGCTGTACGGTATCAATGGTTGTCTGAGCATTTCGGTGATAACGCTTCTCTAGAGAGAAATCGCCTTTTAACAGTCGATGCTGACGATTTAGTTTATCAGCCGCATGGTACATTCGGACGTTGGTGTCAAGCTGAATTTACAGATATTGCCTATGATTTTCTCTTAGCTGAATTTGGGACTTACCCAATGCTGCGGGTACTCAAAGCACTCCGCGCTGAAAATCGCGCTCACTGGTGGGGAAAAGTGGCAGATAAATCCTACCAGCGAACAAAGCAAGAGCTATTGGAAGTTTTTGTACCCAGCAGTCCGCAATGGAGAAAAATCGCGCTCGATCAAGGTCTGGATCTTTGCTTGAGCGGAATTAATGCTTTAGTTAAAACATAGATTTTCCACACTTTAACGTTCCTTCCTTTGTAATACCAACTTTATCTCTCACAACCAGACTGGGCTGCTGTCCTGGATAGCATCGGACTAATACGCGATCTTGGCTGCGGGTTAAATACAAAACGTGGATAGGCTGACCGTTGAGTTTGGCTAAAACCAGTTGGGGCGGCATCGGAGCTGTTGCGATGGCTGGCATTATGGCCATCCCCGCCATCGCAACCGTCGATGTCAAAGCCAATCGGGAAAAAAGATCGGCAATTTTGATCAATTTCATACACCTAATTCTGTCGCTTGAGAATTTTCAATATCGCCGGTGTTTTCATCAAAATATAAATCGAGCAAGGTGCCTAGATCTCGATCGCTATTAGTCAAAACATGGTCGCAATTGAGGCGATTGTTTTGCTCTAAAACATCGTGAATAGTGGCATAATCACTGGCTGGAGCGATCGATTCTTTCCACGGAATGATAATTGCATCAGCTTCGATCGATTTAACTAGGTATAATGGCAAAACTTTGGGATTACTAAACCAGCCATCTTGGTCAACTAGAAATCCTAACAAGCAGTTTTCATCTCGATCAAAGATCGGTGCAATCACCGTTTCGATTTTCTCGCCGGAATCATCGGCGACAATAGGTTTACCAATGATATCTTTTAGTTTGAGCATGATCGTTATCCGCTTGGGTGTGAGAAATTTGTTATCTGCATAGTAGCAGCTCGATCGCTAGCAACTAATCTATCAATAGAGGTAAAATAAGCGATTGAGCTAGTACCCCATTAGATAAATTTTGGTGTTTGATTTTCTAATATGCTGACGATCTTTCTGCTCACTTTAAAAGTGTGTCGAAAATCATCCAATCTTGAATATTTACAGCCTTGAGTACTGACTCAGATCGATCGATTTGATCATCGGTGCCTTTGACTGTCAATACATAATGTCCTTGGCTCAAAAGATCCTCATAATGCTGCGCTTGGGTTTCGGAAATCTCCAAACCACCTTCGCCACCTAGTAGTCCACCCGATATCGCTCCATAGAAAGCTCCCGTTGCCATCCCTACCAATACCACCGCACCGCTAAATGCTGGGAACGCTAGTGTTGTTAATGCTGCGACTACTCCGCCGACCACAGTTCCCGCTGCTCCAGCCGTTGCCGCTGCCTGTCCGATCTCCTCGACGGGACGATCTCCGATAAACTCATGTTCAGACTTAACATTTGGTTCTGTCAATTGTTCCAATTGTGGATCTGCTGAATCGGATTGTGGGACAAAAACCGAAACATTACTCATCGGCACACCAACCGATTTGAGTTGTTCGAGGGCTGACTCAATCTGTTGGATATCGGCAAATGTGCCTAAGGCATTTTTGTGTTTTAACATTATAAATATTTTGGTTAGCAATATCGATTAGTCGATCAAATTACACATACTCACTCTTATTGTCGGTGTATTCCAGCCAAATTCTATCCCCCTTTAGACAGACCCAATTAGAATATTTGACCTAAACAAAAAAACCCAAATTCTTGAAGAGTTTGGGTTTCTTTAGCCGCAGTTCGTCGCGAGCAATCAATGAGGCTTGTCGAACTTGAGCAGTCGGATTTATGATCGTTCGATCTCCATCGAACGGGGATGACGAAATCCCACTGTCGATCCCACTAAAGCAGCAATCAATCCTAACAGGGAACCAACTACAAACGACCAACTCACTTTGGCTGTGTTAGCAGCGACTTCGCGAGTCTGTTGGGCTGTGATAGTCGGAATATTTGGCGCATTTAGCCCTGTCGTGCCCACAGGATTGCTAGGTAAAGTTTGCTGAGCTTGACTAATAACGCTTCCAGCATTAGAAGCGGCTACGCCGAAGGCTCCAGATACACCGGTAGACAGCAACCAAGCACTTAGTGCTAGAGTCGATCCCCACAAGATTGCGCCATTGAGCAAAGCGGAATTCCGACTCACTCGCCCTGATGTCCGCGCCGCAGTCCATCCTCCGGCAAATAGGGCAATCAGCAAACTAATAATCGACCAAATTCCAATGCCAATACCAACGCCAGGTGCGTCAGTTCTAGGTGCTCCAGAGTCGCCGATATTAGTCGCACCGACTGCTACACCAAGCGCACTCAAAACTAGCTGTGTGCTCAGGGCAATCACTAATCCTGCTACAATTGGCCCCCATCGAACTTGGTCATGGTAGTTGGTCACTGAGATCGGCACCGGACGATCTCCAGCATAGTCACCGGGTCTATCTATATAAGCCATAATAATCCTAAATTGTTAGTTGCTATCAAAAAATTTATCCTCAGATTGTCTCAATCTTGAAGATTCTATTAGCTTAACAGTGGGATCTCTCAATCCTTATCTCTCTAATTGATGACTTTTCGATCAAACTTCTGAGTCGATAGATAGAGTAACTTGATGTTTATGAGATTTTAATTTACTCAAACAGGATCTAATCAGTACTGATAATCTTATTGTGCTTGTCCAAATCATCCTTTTTCCGCGATCTTGGCAATACAGAGTCAGCCAGAGTTTTTACTAAAATATACAAAATTGGAACTAAAAACAAACTCAAAAATGTAGCTAGAAATAGTCCGCCGAATAAAGCTGTTCCTAATGACCAACGGCTACTTGCCCCAGCTCCTTCCGACAACACCAACGGTAAGAAGCCCAACAATGCCGCAAAAGAAGTCATTAAAATCGGTCGCAATCGTTCTTCCCCGGCTTTGACTGCTGCCCGGATATAGCTCATCCCTTGCTCGTGAAGTTGATTGGCAAATTCAACAACTAAAATCGCATTTTTAGCCGCTAATCCAATCAAGGTGACTAGCCCTACTTGGCAGTAAATATCGTCTACAACCTTGGGGAATAGACTATCTGCCATGAAGATATTCGATCGAATCAAAATCGCCGTCATTGCGCCTAAAATTGCTAAGGGCACCGTTAGCAAGATGATAATTGGATCGATATAGCTTTCATATTGGGCTGACAATACTAGGTAGACAATCACAATTGCTAGAGCGAAAATTAGCCCCGTACTGCCTCCCGATGATTTTTCTTGCAAATAAGTCCCAGTCCATTCATACCCAAATCCCTGGGGTAACACCGCTTTAGCAACTTCTTCCATGGCTTGAATTGCCTGTCCCGAACTGGCTCCAGGGGCAGGACTACCTTGAACTTTGATCGATCGATATAAGTTATAGTGGGAGATGGTTTTGGGACCGACAAAGGGCGTAATTGTCACCAGACTACTCAATGGAATCATCGTCCCTGTTTTGGATCGGACATACAGCTTGCCAATATCATCGGGATTGGCGCGAAACTTACCATCGGCTTGGACGTATACCCGATATTGTCGTTGCCCTTGCACAAAGTTATTGACATATTGGGAACCTAAATAAGTTTGCAAGGTACCAAAAATTTGGTTGACATCGACATTGAGAGCCTTGGCTTGATTGCGGTTGACTTGAAGATCGAATTGGGGCGTGTTGGCGGTAAATTGCGTGAATACCCTCTGTAAAACGGGCTTTTTATTAGCTGCGGCAATGAACTTCTGAGCATTTTCGACTAATGTTTCAATTGGTGCCGTCCCGGTGCGATCTTGAATCAGAAACTCAAATCCACCCGTACTACTCAACCCACGCACTGGCGGCGCATTTACAGCCAGAACTCTAGCTTCGGTAATTGCCGAGAGCTTGCCATTGAGCCGCTTCAAAATACCGTAGACAGACTGAGATTCTAGGGTTCGTTCTTTCCAGGATTTGAGACTGACAAATCCCAGTCCGACATTAGCAGCACCACCATCGAACCCAAAGCCACTAATCAAAAAACTCGCCTGAGCTTCCGGTACTGCGGCGACTTCCTTGGCAACTTGCGCCATAATCGAGTTGGTATATTGCAACGAAACCCCGTCGGGAGCTTGGGCAATTACAAAAAAGTAGCCCTGATCTTCCTCTGGAATAAAGCCAGTGGGGACGATTTTGTACATAAAGCCAGTTGCCACTAAACCAACAAGAAATACGCCAATCACGATCGATTTAGCACCAGTCAGGAAGCTGACAAAGCCAATATAGCGGTGGGTAAACCACGCAAATCCTTGGTTAAATTTACTGAAAAACCAACCTACAGGTCCCCGTGCAGGTTGAGCAGGACGCATTAAAATCGCCGCCATACTAGGCGAGAATGTCAGCGCATTGAATGTGGAAATCGCGATCGAACAGGCAACTGTCAAGGCAAATTGCTTGAACAGAATCCCCGTAGTGCCTGGAATAAATGCCACCGGGATGAACACAGCCATCAAAACCAGAGAAGTAGCAATAATCGCCCCAGTCAGCTCTCGCATCGCTTCTAGGGCAGCATTCATCGGTGTTAAACCCTGCTCCAATTTGACGGCAACTGCCTCTACCACAATAATCGCATCATCGACGACAATCCCGATCGCCAGTACAAATCCAAATAATGTCAAGGTATTAATCTGAAAGCCTAAGACTAATAAAGCCGCACAGGTACCAATCAGAGAGACTGGAATGGCGATGGTTGGAATCAGCGTAGTCCGCCAGTCTTGCAGGAATACAAAGATCACCAATACAACTAAGAAGATCGCTTCTGCTAAGGTCTGTAGCACCTCCTCTAAAGAGATTTCCACAAACGGAGTCGTGTCAAAAGCAACCTTAGCTCTGAGTCCTGGCGGAAAACTCTTAGCTAATTCTTCGATCTTCGCTTCTACCGCGTGAGCGACTTGGAGGGCATTACTCCCAGGCAGTTGATATACGCCCAAACCAACGGCTGTCTTGGGCTGTCCTCCTGGTAAGGTAAATTTAGCATCAGAATTATAATTCTCTGCCCCTAGCTCGACTCTACCCACATCTGAGAGCTTTAATAACGCACCCCCTTGACCGACTTTTAACACCAGATTCTCAAATTCTGAGACATCCTTGAGCCGACTAGTTGCCCGCAGTGCAAATTCATAGCTTTGATTGGCTGGTGCGGGTTCTTTACCAATTGCACCCGCCCCCACCTGAATATTTTGCTCTTGCAAAGCAGCGGTAATATCTTGGGGAGTCAGTTGATTTTGAGCGAGTTTATTTGGATCGAGCCACAGCCGCATCGCATATTTGCGTTCGCCAAATACCCGCACGCTCCCAACTCCAGGCACTCGTTTAATTAGATCGAGCACATATAGATCGAGATAGTTACTCAGAAAAATATTGTCATATTCAGTATTGTCTGAATAAAATCCGTAGACAAGCAGCAAACTACTCGATGCTGTTTCAACAGTCACGCCTGTTTGTTGAACACTACTTGGCAATTGCGGTGCAGCTAAAGCTTGCTTATTTTGAACATTGACCTGGGCAATGTCAGCATTAACATTAGTAGGAAAGGAAACGGTGATATTGCTAGAACCATCATTACCTGTATTGGAAGATATATAAGATACATCTTTTACGCCATTCAGTTGACGTTCGATAATATTGGTGACGGTATTTTCCGTTGTTTGAGCATCTGCACCGATATTATTAGAACTAACATTTATTTGAATCGGGGCAAGATCTGGAAGTTGGGAAATTGGCAGCAGGGGAATCGCAATACTACCCAATAGCAAGATGATCAACGTACAAACCGTCGTCAATACCGGACGTTTAATAAACGTATTAACAAACATAATTAAATTATCTAAACCTGTAGAGGATTGGCATGGAAAATCCCCTTCGCAGAGGGGATTTTTCGGTCGTAGGTTTTGTCTAAGAAGATTTTTGAGTGCTAGTTTTCGCAGGTGCAGCCACGACTGGTGCACCATTAGTTAGATTGAGAAAACCAGAAACAATAATTTTGTCACCAACCTTTAAACCTTTGACAACTTGATAATTATTACCCTCGATCGATCCCAATTCCACAGGCTGTTGTCGAGCCACTAATGACGACTTGCCATCTGCCGTTTGCTTGCCAGCTTCAGCTACAAACACAAAGGTTTTCCCACCTAGGCGAGATACGGCTGTCACTGGAATTAGAATACCCGATCGTTCATCCCAGATGACTTTAGCTTGAACTGATTGTCCATTTAGTAATTTCCCATTTGTATTCGCAAAATTAGCTTTCGCCAAAATAGTTTGAGAATCAGCAGTCGCATTCGGCGCGATAAAACTCACTTGCCCCATCGCTATCGATTTACCGCTAGCATCTAACAACTCCACTGGTAATCCCGATCGAATTTGATTAGCTCTACTTAATGGAATTGCTAAATTTAGGTCGAAAGAATCATTTTTTGTCAGGGTAGTGAGAGTATCTCCTTTGGCTGCATACTCGCCGACTTTGATCGGAATATTACCGACAACGCCAGTAAAAGGAGCTAAAATTTTTGAATATTGTAATTGTACCTGTGCCGCTCTAACTTGAGCCGCTGCTTGACTTACTTGCGATCGAGCTTGGGCAATTTCTTCAGGCCGTGCGCCGTTTTGTTGTTGCTTTAAATTTTGATTTTGCTGTTCTACAGTTGCAGATAGAGCACTAATATCTGAACCCCTACTTTGGCGGAGTTGAGCCAATTTTTTCTGTGCGACAATTAGAGCGGCTTCATCACTACGCTGTGCTTGGCGAAATCCTTCAAATTGATCTTGAGAAACTGCACCTTGTTTGGCTAATTGTGCATAACGCAGGGTGCGAGTTTTTGCCAGATCCAATGTCGCCTTAGCCGCATCAATTTGAGCGACTGCTTGGGCGATTTCTTGCGGTTGCGCTCCCGATTGAGCATCTCGGAGCTTTGCCTGAGCCTGGGCTAATGTCGCTTTGGCTTGGGCGATTTGTTCAGGGCGAGTTCCGGCTTGAAGTAGGGCGAGGTTGGCATTGGCTTGTTGCTGGGCGGCGATCCGTTGCTGGAGCACCGCTTGAGCATCATCATTTTGGAGACTAACAATCGGTTGTCCCTGTTGAACTCGATCTCCCTCCTTGATGAATAGCTGCTTAATTCGCCCTTCTACCTGAGGCTTGATGCTAATAAAACGGGGCGATTGTAATGTGCCAACGAAAACCGAACTTTCCTGTACCGTTTGATTAGCCACCGTCGCCAACTTAACAGGAATTGCCATCGGCTGACCAGTTGCGCCAGCAGCACCTGGAGGGGCATTGTTCGCCCTAC
>CASBPY010000115.1 GCA_949127675.1 Synechococcales cyanobacterium PMM_0072 | reverse complement strand
AAGCTTCGCCTGGAGTACGATAAGCGAGATCTAGCAAGCCAGTATTAGTTTTTTGACCTGGAAATACTTCGTTTTCCCAGACATCTGGCTTGTCGAGGGTGTTGAATTGTAATTGTCCGCCCCGCGCTAGCATCCACAGTCGTCCATCGTTGGCAAATCCCATGCTGGAGACTCGACGAGAGCTATTCCGGTTGTGGGGTTCCCAACTGTCTTGTCCTGGTGTCCAGGTGGAGTAGAAGTTCCCTTTGGCAGAGACAGCAACGTAGCTACCATTCTCAGAACGATTAATTGTCCGAAATACACCTACGGCTCCACTGACGAGAGCTTTCCAGTTTTTACCAGCATCTTTGGTGGCATAAATCGCTCCAATATCCGTGGTCATTTCAGCGGAGTTTGCGCCCAGTGCTTTGATTGTGGCAGGTGTTCCTGGTAATTTGGCACTGAGAGTGAGTCGTTCCCACGACTTACCAGTATCTTTGGTATGGAGTAAAATCGCTGGTTCGCCAACAATCCAGCCTTCATCACCTGCAAAACTAATGGAGGTGAACCGATATTTGTCACTATCTAGTTCTAGTTTGCGATTTTCCCAAGTTTTACCACCATCATTGGTTTCGAGAATAGCTGAGTCACTACCTACTACCCAACCATGCTGGGGATTTCCGGTAAAGGTCAAATCTTGAATATTGGATTCAGTGGGTAACTGGATGGACTTCCACGGGCTAGTTGCCAGCGGGCTAATATGACTGCAACTAACGCAGAATATCCCGATCGCCAGCAGAGTCGCTGTTTGTTTAAGAATTCGTTTCAATAAGTTCATGTTTTAGGCTTTAGGCTTTGGATTAGGCTTTAGGTCTAGGCTTTAGGTCTAGGTTTTAGGGTTAAAACACTTGTGTCTTTCCTGTTCCCTATTCCCTATCCCCTAGTTCAAGGTATATAAACTGAGAAATAATAAGATTCCGAGTCCAAGTCCACCGTAGATGAGTAAGCTTTTTTGGGATTGAGTCATGGTGTTGACTCCAAATCCATAGCCTTGGTTCTCTTTAAATCCAGAGACTTCACTAGTACCAATCGTGCCGATATTTGTAAACGCGCTCTTCTTTGCAGTACAAACTGGACATTTCCAGGTTTCGGGCAGCACACTAAAAGGTGTTCCAGCAATCACTTTGGTTGTCGGGTCGCCTTTGTTGGGGTTATAAATATGACCGCAGGCGCGGCACTCAAAACGATCATCGTCGGTGGCTGTCGGTTTTTTGCCTGTTGTAGGTGCCAGATCTGCTGGACTACTAGGACGATCTTCTTCTGTCATAATATAGGATTTTAATATGAGGCAATTATTAACATACTGTTACAAATTTTGGCATATTATGCCGAAGTTTGATAGTGATGGCTCTAAAAATCATACCTTCTCATAATTATCTCATTTTTGCGATAGGATGGCAGATAATGATCTAATTATGACAAGTTGGAATGAAGAATCCGTTGACCTCATCAGCAATATCGATCGGGCTAAAACGTTGCCATACTGGCATAATTGGGCTATCGATCGGTATTTCGTTGAGTGGTTGTAATATATCAACCGTACCCCCACAGAATCAAGCAGCCAGCACAAATACAGATCCTACCAAACCAGCTACAAAGGTGGTGCTTGCCACCTTCACGGTACTAGCAGATATGGCGCGAAATGTCGCCGGCGATAAAGCAATCATCGAATCGATTACCAAACCAGGGGCGGAAATCCACGGCTATCAGGTTACACCCAGTGACTTAACGCGGGGACAAAAAGCCAATCTAATTTTGGAAAATGGTCTAAATCTAGAACGCTGGGCCGATCGATTTTACAATAGTTTACCCAAAGTTCCGCATATCACTTTGAGTGATGGATTCCAACCGATCAGTATTTCAGCAGATAGTTATCAAGGTAAGCCCAATCCTCATGCTTGGATGTCACCGCAAAATGCTTTAATCTACGTTGAAAATATCCGCAAAGCATTAGTAAAACTCGATCCGCCAAATACGACTACTTATGATGCTAACGCTAAAGCTTATAGTCAGCAAATTAAGTCGATCGATCTCAGACTCAAAACAGCAATTGCTACCATTCCACCTGACAAACGCTACATCGTCAGTTGTGAAGGTGCTTTCTCTTACATTGCCCGTGATTATGGATTAAAAGAAGTATATATTTGGGCAGTAAATGCCGAACAACAAGCTACCCCAAAACAAGTTGAGAAAGTAATTAATATTGTCAAAAAAAATAAGATTCCTGCAGTATTTTGTGAAAGCACTGTCAATAACAAAGCACAGCTTCAAGTCGCCAAAGAATCTGGTGCAAAATTTGCTGGAGTGTTTTATGTTGATTCATTATCTCCTGTTGATGGCCCTGCATCAACTTATCTCAAATTACTGGAATATAATGTCAATACATTGATTAAGGGCTTAAAAAACAAGTAATAAGTAATAAGTAATGGTAATTCAGGTAAGATTTAATTTAGGTATACAATATTTT
>CASBPY010000114.1 GCA_949127675.1 Synechococcales cyanobacterium PMM_0072 | reverse complement strand
TTTCTCTGCATAGTTCGCTGAGATAACCTTGTAATGGTAAGGCTTCAGTCGGAGATAATAGGATCGATCGATTTAATAATCTTTCCATCTGACGGGCGATGTTCATCGCTGAAGTCAAGAAAAAAACGCCCAATGTTCCTACTAGTTTGTGAGCTTTTTGGTGTGCTTGTTGTTGTTCAGGATATGTGCAGTTACCTAATAACAATCGATCTACGATTATTGTAATTTCAGTTAGACTTTCTAGACATTGGATTTTTGTCTGTACCCATGTTTCTTGAAGAAAGGCTAAATATTCTGTTTGTTGTTGATGCGAATGTATTGGTGGTGAATTATCATTAGAAGGAATTAGTGACTGAGGTGAATTCTGTGACGATGTGAGGTAATAACCTCGTCCATGAATAGTCCCGATAAAATCATGGGGTGCGCCCGCAGATTGGAGTTTATTGCGAAGTCTCCGCAAATGTGATCGCACAGTTGCTTCTGCTGGAAAATCATCAGATGACCACAATTTATCGATAATTTCGTCATTACTAAAAACGCGATAACTATCTCTCAAAAATAGTTCTAATAGATCGTATTCTTTGGTGGTTAGAGTTAATACTTGCCCATTATAATTGACTTCACAACTAATCGGATTGAGCATTAGATCGCCCCAACTTAATAACGGCAAAGGATTTGTACTGCCTCGCCTCAACAGCGCACGCACTCGCGCCGTCAGTTCGGCAATATCGAAAGGTTTAACCACATAATCATCTGCCCCTGCATCTAATCCCTGCACTTTGGCAGTGGTATTATCTTGGGACGTTAATAGCAAAATTGGTGCTGTATAACCAGCCGCTCGCAACTTTTTGCAGAGACTAATCCCATCCAATTTGGGCAGCATAATATCTAAAACGATCGTATCATAATCAAAAGTAGATGCATAAGTCCAACCCATTTCACCATCTTTGACTGCATCAACAATATGATGTTGAGAACTCAGACTCCGAGTTAGTAGAGTAATTAAGGCATCATCATCTTCTATTAACAGAATTTTCATCTCAATTATCAATTATCAATTATTAATTACCAATTAAGAATCTTGGAGATTCGATCGGGTAAATCTAAAGAATTAAAAGGTTTAGTAATTACCCCACTCACACCGAGATCGTTGAATTGTTTGCGTTCGGCGGTTTGAGCTTTGGCGGTGAGAAAGATTACCGGAATTTTCGCCGTAATCGGATTGGCTTGCAATTCCTTGAAGGTTGCAATTCCATCCATTTCTGGCATCATTACATCTAGCAAAATTGCGTCGGGAAGTTCCCTTTGAGCGGTATCGATACCCGATCTACCATCACTAGCCGATAATACTTCCCAACCCGCCACCATATGAATGCCAAATTTGATCACTATTTGGATAGACTCTTCGTCATCGATCGTTAATAACCGCTTGGTCATAATTGATAATTAACGATTAATAATTGGTAAGGTAAATGAAAAGATACTGCCGACACCTACGGTGCTATCTACCCAGATTTTACCCCCGTGTTGCTCGATAATTTTGCGACAAATTGTTAAGCCCAAGCCCGTACCGCCTTTTTTGCGAGAATCAGAAGAGTCCACCTGTTGGAATCGCTCAAAAATAGTTTCTAATTTATTGTCGGGGATGCCTTGCCCTTCATCCCGGACTTGAAATAAGATCTCGATCGGTACTGCTCCCAATTCGGCTACTTTTGCGGCTTTAGATCTATTCGATTTTCGACCCTTTGAGGAGGGTACGGGCGGCTGTGCTCTAAGTTCTACCGTCAACCAGACGTTCCCACCAGGCGAGGAAAATTTGATGGCATTACTGATCAAATTAGTCAATGCCTGAACGATATAATCGGCATCTACCCAGAGCTGAATATCTACAGGTTGATTGACGAGGGTAATTTCGTGCTGTTGCGCCATTGCTTGCATCGTATCTACAGCTTGAATCATCAATTCAGTCGCTGTACAAGCTTGTTTTTCCATCGTCACTGCGCCAGATTCGATCCGCTGGAGATCCAGGACGCTATTGACTAGACGTACCAAGCGTTCGGTATTTTCATCGGCAATTTCAAGGAATTGCTGTCCGTCTTTGGTGAGAACTCCGAGCCTTCCAGTCACCAAGATTTTTAAGGCACTGTGGAGGGATGTTAGGGGTGTCCGAAGTTCGTGGCTGACAACGGATATAAACTCATCCTTCATCCGTTCGATCGCTTTTCGATCGCTAATATCACTAGTTAGGGCAAAGAAACCACTGATGCGTTCGTCGCCATCGATGTGGGGAATATAATTAACACTAACCGATCGAGTCGTCCCATCGTGAAGCTGAATTTCATTCTCGTAGGTGACAGTATTCCCCGCGAGAGCGTTATTAATATGGGGCTGCATTCGTGGGTAACAATCTTCCCCCCAAACTTCGCGCATTGATACGCCGTGGATTTTCGGTAGGGATTTTCCCAGCCAATCGGTGTATGCTTGGTTGTTAAATTGATAGCATTCTTGCTCGTCCACATAGGCGATTAAGACTGGGAGCGCGTTGGTAATTAGCCGCAATTGCTCCTCACTTTGACGCAGGGCGATTTCGATTTGTTGACGATCGATTATTTCCTGTTGCAAGCTCGAATTTGCAGCTTGGAGTTCTGCCGTCCGCTCGGCTACAACCGTCTCTAATTGCCCCCACAGCTCACCTTGAGCCAAAGCGATGCTAATCTGATCGGCGAGCTTTTGCATCAGTTCTAGCTCAAAATCAGCCCATTTGCGGGGTCGATCGCATTGATGAGCAATTAACAATCCCCAGATCGCAGTTTGTGGCGGTGATGTTTGCTGTGGGTGGATATTCAGACTATGCAAAATCGGCACGATTAATTTAGCTTTCACGCCAAATTGCTCGACAAACTCTAGTAAACAATCAGCGACTTCTGCCAAGGGATCTCGCACATCTGCTACCGCCCGCACTCGCCCTTTGGCGTAAAGCTGTTGGTACTCAGTGGGAAATACTTCCTCTGGAAATTCCATCCCCAAAATTGAAGTATATGCTGGTAATACCGCCTCACTAATCGGTTTCCCTGTACCATCGGGAAGTACTTGATAAATTAAGACTCGATCGGCTTGTAATACTTGCTGTACCTCAGTGACGATCGTGCGGAGAATTTCTTTTAACTGTAATGACTGTCGAATTTTGAAGGTAATTTCCGCAAATAATTCCACCTGTTGCCGATCACTTTTTGGCAATGGGAAGGTTGGCTGTTTTACTTTTGTGGAAATTGCTGTGGATTTGCGTTTTGATCGGTTAGCAGGTTTACCTGTCATTTTACTAGAAATCAGGCTTTGGAAGTATCAAATCTATTATTACTAATAATAACACGATCGAGGGTCACAATTGCACTACTTGAATCAATAAAATTGTCAACAAGTAATTAGAGCGTGTGAGTTTTTCTGACAAATGCAGTTGATTCTGGTAACATTTAATTCTTTATTTGGGTAGGAAGCGCATCGATCCCGATCTTTTTTCAGTCTTTTTGGCTAGAGTCATCTCTCTGTCAGGCTTTCAGGCGACTTGCTGACCCGTTAGTGCTAGGGCAAACGTGACCCTACCGCGTTGGCAGAGCCTCTCCCTCAGGAGAACAGTGCGAGCCATTCACCATTCCCCTACTACCCTGGATGTCTAATTTTTCACTAGGAAGCGAGTATAATCGATCGAGAGAAGTAGCAAAAGAATTTAGACTAAAACATGCTAAAAGCTGGAATCGTGGGACTGCCAAATGTGGGCAAATCAACCTTATTTAATGCCCTAGTTGCCAATGCCAAAGCTGAAGCTGCTAACTATCCGTTTTGCACGATCGAGCCAAATGTCGGCAGTGTCTCCGTGCCTGATGAGCGGCTCCAAGTTCTGGCAAACATGGTTAACTCTGAAGATATTGTCCCAACGCGGGTAGAATTTGTAGATATTGCTGGATTGGTCAAAGGTGCTAGTAAAGGCGAAGGATTGGGGAGTAAATTTCTCTCCCACATTCGGGAAGTCGATACTCTGGTGCAAGTCGTTCGCTGTTTTGAGGACGATGATATCATCCATGTATCGGGAGTAGTGGATCCCAAGCAAGATATTGAAGTGATCAATCTAGAGTTAATTCTCGCTGATATTGACCAAATCGAGAAACGGATCGATCGAGCACGGAAAACTGCTAGAACTAGTAAAGAAGCGCAAATTGAAGTCGTCGCGCTGGAAAAACTTTTAATTGAACTAAATGCTGGTAAACCAGCGCGCAAAGTCGAGCTGAGTGAAGAAGAGAGCGAAAGCGTCAAAGGATTGGGCTTGCTCACCCGCAAACCGATGATCTATGCGGCGAATGTCTCGGAAGACGATTTAGCCACCGGAAATCACTTTGTCGAACAGGTGAAATTAGTCGCGGCGGCTGAAGATGCTCAAGTGACGATCGTTTCTGCTCAAGTAGAAGCTGAATTGCTAGAACTACCAGTTGAAGAAAAAGCCGAGTTCCTTGAATCACTAGGAGTAACCGAAGGCGGCTTGAAGTCGTTAATTAGAGCAACCTACCACCTGCTTGGACTGCGGACTTACTTCACTACAGGGCCGAAGGAAACCCGCGCTTGGACGATCAAGGCGGGGATGTTGGCACCTCAAGCAGCCGGAGTAATTCACTCCGATTTCGAGAAGGGATTCATTCGAGCGAAAACAATTAGCTATGCGGATATGGTCGCCACTGGCTCCATGCAAGCAGCTAAAGATAAGGGGGTACTGCGGAGTGAAGGAAAAGAATATTTAGTTCAAGAAGGAGATATTATGGAGTTCCTACACTCCTAGTCGTTTGCGAATAAAAGCGATCGCAATAGTTCGACTTTAGCAACTAAATGTCCAGAACTTCCAAAGATATCGATCGACTCATCCTTATCAGGAGATTGGGTACAAAACCTCCCCGTTCACGGGGACTTTCAAGGGCGAAAACGATAGTTTGAGCAGGCTGCGCTCTCGACTAGCTCAATGTTCCTATTGCTTTTGAGCCATCT
>CASBPY010000113.1 GCA_949127675.1 Synechococcales cyanobacterium PMM_0072 | reverse complement strand
GTTTTTGATAGCTGGCAACATCTGATTTCTTTTATGCTCGATGAGTTTGAACCCATCAGAACTGCCAACTCGTCCTGATTCCCCAAATTTAGAATTGCTGCTTCAGCCGCATAAAACTTGACTAATGGCACTAGTTGGGTGGCAATAGGTGCCGTAAAAACATGGGCTTTATTCAGTCGATCGATATAAGCTTTTGCTACTTTTTGCTGTTCGGAATTATTGAAAAATATTGCCGATCTATATTGGGTACCATTATCTGGCTCTTGGCGATTTACCTGAGTCGGATCGTGAGCAATGAGAAAGTAAACTTTCAGCAATTTTCCGAGCGAAATTTGTTGCGGATCGTAGGTAATTTTGACGGATTCTGCATGATCTGTGGTGCCATGACTGACAGTATCATAGTTCGCAGTTGCCGCAGTTCCACCAGAGTAACCAGAGACGACATTAGAGACACCTTTGAGATTTTCAAACACTGCTTCGATACCCCAAAAACAGCCACCAGCTAAGACGATCGTTTGTTCTCCTTTGACTTTAGCTGAGGGAAGATCGATCGGTGGATCGATTTTCATTCCTGCGGCTATTACGGTTTCTGAATCAGCGGCGGAGCTGGAAAGAATCGTATTTGGCACACCACAAGCAACTGCGACTATTGATAGAATTGAGCAAATAAAGAGTAAGCGATAGTTGGAGAAAATCATTAGGAAATAATTATCGATAATTTTGAACTTCATTTATTTGCAGAATTAGCTGCTATTAATAATTATTCAGTTCGTTAGTTCAAGTATCCTCGATCGTCATAAAATTTGCCTGAGAAAAAACCAAGAATCTCATAAATATATTCTGAGAATTTTCTCATCAATTTCTCAGGTAAAGATTAAATACCGCCAAACCATTCATATCCTTGCTCTTCCCAGTAGCCTTTACCGCCTTTAGGAATTTGACTAACAAAGCTTACTTTCGTTACCCATTTAGATAGTTTATAGCCCAACTTAATCGGTGTAGCTAGACGTAGGGGCGCACCATTATCATCAGGTAAAATTTCTCCATTCATCCGATCGGCAAGAATAGTTTGAGGATGCAATGCTGAAGCAAGATCCCAACTTTCTGTGTATTTGTCTGCTGACTGAAATAAGACATATCGGGCACTATCTTTCGGCTGAACCATTTTAGCTAGATCGCGCAATCGAACTCCTCCCCATTGAACGATCGCCGCCCAACCTTCGACACAAACATGTTGCATAATTATCGATGTTTGAGGAAGCTGTTTTAATGCGTTTAAATTCAGTTCCATCGGAAATTTAACTTCGCCATCAATAGTCAACCGATATTTATCTCGATTTTCTTTCAGAAAGGCTCCGCCAACGATTTCAGGGGTACCGTCATAGCTATTGAGTAGGAGAGCTTTAGGATCGATTGCACTTTTAGCAAACTCTGGGATCAGTAGTTGGGGTTTGACGAGTAATTCACCAAATGATTGATTCAATGGTTCTGTCAGATCGCCTACTTTGGCAGTAAATTCGCTGCTGCAACTATTGAGTAGATAGCCGATACTGGACATTCCTAGTAGTTGAATAGCTTGACGACGATTCAGATGAGATGGAAGTTTAAGACGATTCATTAGATTAGTGAATAGTGAAATAAAATAAATATAAATTTTCAGGGTTGAAACATCGATCGAGTTAATCTCAATCCACCAGCCCTAATGCCGATAATGATATGAACAAAAACAAATAATAGTGAAATTGGCACCGTTAAAAAATGGATCGTGCGTAAAGTTTGCCAATCGATAAAGAGCCAAGATAGCCAATGAAATTGAGCAGGTTTATACATTGCCAATCCCGACACGATCGCCATGATCAGTACGGGGATAATTCCGGTATAAATAATCCGATGCCAAGCATAAATACGTCGCTTAGGATTTTGCCCTACTTTCAATGCCTTTAAATCTTGTCCAGAAACAAACTTTCTCTTCCAGCGTTGGGTGAGAAAGATATAAATCCCATAAATTAGTAAAGTAAAAGCAAATACCCACATGGTTCCAAAATGCCAATTTCTACCACCTGCTAACCAACCACCTAAAGTCATCCACTTCGGAAAAGGTAAACCATCTTTACCACCAAATACTGGCGTGGCGTTATAAATTTGTAAGCCACTACCAATCATGATAAATAGACTGATAATAATTAAACCGTGGAGAATTTTAACGAAATTTGTCTGCGGTGGAACGGGTGGAGATTTTTTAGTTTGTTTATTATTCATAGTAAATGTCCGATGATTAATGTTGCCCTAATTATTTACAATGGCAGGTTGGGAAACAAAGGAGCAAGCCATAGTTGAAGTTCCACATCCCAACCTAGTAAAATGGCGATCGCCGTTCCTGACATTAGTATCCCCCCAACCCGTTGTAATGTTGGTGTATAGGGCAACAATCGCCGTGAAGAACTACTAATGTGACGACTGCTATAGGCGATCGCTAGTAGCGGAATTCCCGCCCCTAAGCCGTAGACAGTTAATAATGCCAGCGCACCCAAAACCTCATGTTTGACGGCTGCTAGGACTAAAATACTGCCCAATGCTGGCCCCGCACAGGGTGTCCAGAGTAGTCCTAATTGAGTACCGATCCAGAATTCGCTCCACAGTCCTGGAGCTTTTGGTTCCCAAGCTTTACCGAATTGCACATAACTCATCATCAAATAGCTCAATTTGGGAAAAATAGCAAGTAATCCTAAGCCAAACAACAAGCCTACTGCCACGTTCCGTAAGAGATTGGCAAAACCAACAAACCAGGAACTCGCCACACCCAGCAGACTACCGATGACGGCAAAACCGCTGACTAAACCCAATACCAGCATCACTGGTCCGAGTTTATGAGATTTGAACGATCGACCTAGTACTAATGGTATAACTGGCAGGACGCAGGGTGAGAGAATAGTTAACAATCCACCACCAAGGGCAAAACCGAAGGTGAGAGGTGTAATTTCGTTCATGCCTTCTGTCCCAATAATTGCCGAATCTTCGCCTCAGTTTCATCATAGGCTCCTTCGCCGATATGGTCGTAGCGAATAATTCCTTGTCTGTCGGCTAAGAATAAATGCGGCCAATATTCGTTCTTAAATGCTTTCCAAGTTTGGAAGTCATTATCTACGCCAACTGGATAGGTAATACCATGTTTAGTCATAGCCCGACGAATATTTTTACTATCTCGCTCGAAGGCAAATTCTGGCGTATGAATGCCAATTGTTTGTAAACCTTTGGCTGCGTATTTCTTATGCCAACTAGTAACGTAAGGTAATGTCCGTTGACAATTGATACAACCTAGTGTCCAGATTTGGACTAAGACAACTTTACCAAGTAAATCTTTAGTTGTGACTTGTGATGATGAATTTAGCCATTCACTAATTCCTTGAAATTCTGGTAACTGGTTCTGAGATCTGGCGATAGATTCAGGCGTAATAATCTTGGATTCAGGAGCAATAATCGGGGATCCAGATGGACGACTTGCCCAGCTAGCTGCTTGCCAACCAAGTGTTCCCAAGCCTAGATAAGTTAAGAATTTCCGCCGTTGTAGAAGTGAAGACATAATCTCGATTAATTAGGTTGATATATTCAGTACAATTTCGATTGACGATCGGATGTGCGCGGTACTTAACCCAAGTTGCTAGTTACTAGAGATCCAACGACTAGAAGTCGTGGCTAATGATGCAAAGTCCGCCTGCGCGGACTAATAAACTAGTCCGCGCAGGCGGACTTTGCATCATTAGCGGCGGTTTTAACCGCTGAGATCATAACTAGCTGGTGACTTTGTTTGTTGTAATGACCACATGATCTAAATTCCTTTAAACCCCATTTTGCCTTCGACTTCCTGTTCTGTTTCCATAGAACTAATCCCGATACTTTTTAGGCGATTGGTTCTGGCTTTAATTCCCAATTGACCTAAAAATAGACCTACCAAAATTACCATACCCCCGATATATTGAGCGCGGGTGGGCACTTCGCCCAGAATTAAATAGGCGGCTAAAATGCCAACAATCGGTGCAAAAGAACCAATGATTGACGCAGTGGCGATCGAAGAAATCCGAAAGCCCTTATTCCATAAAGATTGTCCGACCACGACAATCACCATGCTGTAAACTAGCATCCACTGCCACAGAAACGGTGACAGCACATCCATAAAATGCTTGTAACCATACATCCATAATGCCAAGCAGAAATAGACAATCGTGCCTACTCCAGTTCGCACGGTGTTATTGATGCCTAATGGCACATTGGTAAGGTACTTTTTGACGACGATTGTGGCAATGGATAAACAGATCGCCCCTAACACCGTCATTAATTCCCCCCTCCCCACCTGAAATCCAGCGACTGGCACCATCTTCGACACTGTAGGCTGAAGCACTATCGTCAAGACAACACCAGTAAAAGCGACGATCGATCCCAACACCTCCCAGCGATTGAGTCGATCGTGTAATAGCCAAATCGATAATGCCAGTGTCAATGGCGGTTCCAATCGACCGAGCAGCAATACATTTGTAACTGGGGTTAATGATAATGCTTGAAAAATTAAGCCTGGAGCCAATGCACCCGCCAAGATCGCGACAACGACTAAACCGATCCATTCCTGCCCTGATATTTGCTGCAACGTGTTGCGGTTCAACTGTTTGCCGTGGATCGCAATTAGCACAAATAGGGCACAAAGATTTCCCACAAACAAGACATTGCAGTAAGAAATCGGATTGTGCCCATCTACTAAATTCTGGGCACCAATCTCGGTAATCTTGCGCGTGACAGCACTAGAAGATCCGAAGATCGGGATTGCCAACCACAGATAAATGTGTCCAGGGATGCGATCTATTAATTTCGTCAGTCGTTGGGGGAAAGAAGACATCATGGGAGGGAAAATAAGGGCATCGACTTGGGATGCAGGTATAGACTGATTCTAAACTCACAACCTGAGTTTCCCCTGAGAAACTGATTAATAATTTGGTAGCAACACCCGTGCTAATTTCTCAGCGGATACTTAACTTTAAATCATTCACAATTAAGAGCCAAAAGTCATACTAATGGAAGTTCGCCGAATTATCTACGCCTGAGATCTGGTGTTTCTCAGCAAAAATTAATGTTGCTATTAGGGTCGTCTCATCACGATCGCAGGTCTTTAGATTACAGTGAAGAATATGATGCTCAAATTGCTTGACGGAACAGCCCCAATAGATTTTTCAATGCCATCCCTCACCACATTCAAGGAGAGATTCCGTCAAGTCAGACAGCGGCATCTCGATCCTGCTTCACTCCAGTTTCGACTGACCCTCGAAATCTCACTGCTATCGATTCTCGGCTTGAGTAGCGTTGCCGCGTGGACGAGTTGGAAAATGCAGCAGATTTTGATTACCACTCATACCCAGCAAGTTGAGTATATTGCTACTCGGTTTCCCCGCGATGTCGAACTCTATAGTGATATGCTCCCAGTTGCTGAAGGGCTGCAAAAAACGATCGATAATATCTCGGTACCAGGTTTAGCAATTTGGTTCAAAAGTACGGATGGTACGATGACGCTCGCTAAATCCAGCGAGGTGACAGCCGAATTGATGTCCAGCGGCGATATGCCCCTCAAACCCCAGGTGTATCAAGTTGGAGATCGATCGATGATTTTGTATCGCGGGGTGGTAGCGGTGGGTAATAAGCCGCTGGGCAATGTTTATATGGCGCAGGATGTCACAGCGGAGCAGCATCAATTGATTGCGGCGATTCAAGGTTTAACCGCTGTTTGCATTTTAGCAACCATCCTCACGATCCTGGCGATCGCCATCCGAATTCGGCGATCGCTCCAACCATTACAAGAGATAAGTCGGATGGCGGGGGCGATTTCAGTAGCGGATCTCAATAATGCCCAATTGCAATTAAGCAATGCGCCGACTGAAGTTAAGGAATTAGCCCAAGCTTTTAATATGATGCTGTCACGGCTGGGTGATGCTTGGGAGCAACAACGCGAGTTTATCGGTAATATTTCTCATGAGTTACGCACGCCGTTAACGGTAGTATCAGGTTATTTACAAAGTTTGTTGCGTCGGGGTAATAACCTCAGTGATTATCAACGCGAAGCTCTCGAAACAGCAGGAGCAGAAGCCGATCACACTATCCAATTACTACAGGATTTACTAGATTTGGCACGAGCTGATAGTGGTTATACTCGCTATCATCTCGAATCATTATTATTGAATGAATTGGTGAAAGAAGTTGCGACTACGACCGAGAAATTGGGCGAACGAACGATCCAAGTTGAAGCAACAGGAAATATCGAAGCAATTGTCGATCAAAATCGATTGCAGCAGGTATTAATAAACCTCATTGATAACGCAATTAAATATTCAAAACCGGAACAACGGATCGATCTAATTGTCGAACGAGTCGATAAACAAGCAGTAATTCGGGTACGCGATCGCGGTATCGGTATTCCCCTTCAGGATCGGGGACGGATTTTTGAACGCTTTTATCGAGTCGATGAAGATCGCGCCCGCACGACTGGCGGATATGGCTTGGGATTGGCGATCTCCAAAACCTTGGTAGAAGGAATGGGTGGTAAAATTACGGTGCGATCGACAGTCGGTGAAGGTAGTGAATTTTCGATCTTCTTCCCGAAATAACAGAGAATATTAACGATCGAAAGATCGATTGTTTTGGAGCATAAATCGTGGTAGATCGAGTGTTGGTAGAATTGATGATCGTTGCGATCAATAGGCTTCAAGCAGAAATTTTAGAACGTGAAAAATCGGAGCAAATTCTCAGATCGATCGTTGAAGGAACGGTTGCAGTTACAGGTGTCGATTTCTTTCGATCTTTAGTTCGTTCTTTAGCTCAAGCTCTCGATGTTCGCTACGCCTTTATTAGTGAATGTATGGATGCACCACCCACCCGCGTTCGCAGCTTTGCCTTTTGGCAAGGAAATGAATTTGGTGAAGAATTTGAGTACAATTTACCCGGTACGCCTTGCGAACTAATTATCAGCAGTAACAAATATCAATGTTTTCCCACTCAGATTCAAACCCTATTTCCTGAAGAAAAAGATGAATTTGAGGCAATGGAAGCACAAAGCTATGCTGGAATCCCATTACTAACTTCAAACGGCGATCTGTTAGGGCATCTAGCCGTGTTGGATGATCAGTCGATGGAGCCGAATGAACGAACTCAGGCAATTCTAGAAATCTTTGCAGCACGAGCGGGTGCAGAAATGGAACGATTGCAAATCGAAAAAGCGGTAGCCAGACTAGCCGAAATTGGCGAATTAGCAGCCACAATCGTCCATGAGGTACGAAACCCATTAACCACGATTATGATGGGCTTAAACGCCTTTAAAAAGCTGCAACTTACCGATCGATTTCAAGAATATCTGAACCTATCTTTAGATGAAGCCGATCGCTTGGAACGCTTGCTGAGTCAAATTTTACTCTATTCCCGACCCCAAACACTCGATCGATCTCAACTAGAACTAAACGGTTTTATCACCGAGACATTACACACATTGCAAACTATGCCTGTAGCTGCGGGAAAATATTTGAATTTTGTTGCCAATAATTCACTACTAAATATTTTAGCCGATCGAGATAAATTGAAACAGGTATTAATTAATTTAGTCACCAATGCCTGTGAAGCAGTAAGTATAGGTGAGACGATCTCAATTAGCATTCACAAGAGTGAAGATCGGCGAATTTGCATTTCAATTCATAATGGTGGTACGCCGATTCCTGCCGACATTTTGCCGCAACTAACCAAGCCTTTTTTTACAACCAAAGCAAGTGGAACTGGATTGGGTTTAGCGATCGTTAAACGCATAGTAGAAGCTCACGATGGCGAATTGGAGATTGAGTCGGGAGAGGGGATTGGCTCGATCGTTAGAATACAAATCCCCTTTCTTTCCGAACTATCATCTCACAACGAAAATTTTCAATAATTAATGATGTATAGTGCTATGATTATTTTCAATACATTAACTTGAGAAACCAATCCAAGCAAAGGTATTAGACCATGCCAAAATACTTAACAATAGCGAATAAGGATTATGCCAAAAGTTCTGAAAACAAATCCTTTTCGACCAGGGAAACCAATAACAGATCCTGAGCTATTTGCAGGAAGAAAAGAAGAGTTGTCACTTCTAGTCGATGCTCTCTACCAGACTGGTACAAAAAATGCTAATCATATCATTGTAACTGGGGGTAGAGGAATTGGAAAAAGTTCTTTAGTTAATCAAATTGATCGGTTATCAGGAGGAGATAAAACTCTTCTTAGAGAACTAGATATTGATGCTGGTAACTTCAAGTTCAATTTTCATGTCTGTAAACATAAAGCCATTAAATGACAATCTACAATTCATGTCATCACATCTTTGATAGATCAAATACCTACAAAATTTGGTAGAGATAATATCAAGGAAATTGCCGAAGACTTTTTAAAGAAATGGAAAGTTAATTTTTCCATCGGTATTGCAAAAGCTGAATACAATGCTAATATCAATGCCGATCTTAGTGCGGATTTTTTGCGAACTATCAAAATGTTCTGGTCTGCTGTTGAAACTGAAATAGATGGCTTAGTATTTGTAATTGATGAGGTTGATACTATTGCAGATGGTGACATAGCATCCTTTTGTAAAGTTACAACAGAAGCACTTGTTGATGCAGGATTGGAACAAGTTTCAATCATATTAGTAGGCATTAGTGGTGCAATGGAGAAATTAAAACAAGAACATCCATCGGTAGGTCGTATATTTAGAACTATTGAAGTTTTACCTATGACGGATAGTGAATCGTCTGATATTCTCTCACTTGCTCTCAATGGAAGCAATACAAAAATATTGTCAACAGTAACAGCTAAAATTGTTAATTTAGCAACGGGATATCCTTCCCCAGTCCACCTTCTGGGATATCATGCTTTTGATGAAGATGATAATCAATTAATTGATGAAGATGATTTTAAAAAAGGTCTTGACAAAGTAATAACTCTTGTTAAAAGAGAAGAGTTATCATCTATATATCAAAAAGCAGGGACAGGAGATTACCGAAAAATATTGCAAGCTATGGCAAATTATCAAGCGGATATAGTCCCGCTTAAACATCTTGCAGATTATATTGGTAGACGTTCTGATGCTATGAGTTCATACATGAATGCCCTAATTGAACGTGGTGTAGTAACAAGAATCGATCGTGCTCTATATAAAATTTCAGATCCACTTTTAAAAATATACATTCAAAAATTTGGTATTTTGCAGTTAGATCTTTTTTCTGATGATGTAGATATATAAATAGATATGGCTACTAATTTCTGCTGTCATCTGGACGCTTAAAACTGTTGTATTTTTTCGTCATTACGATTACTCCCGCAAAGAATAACCGACACCGCGTGAGGTATGAATCAATCGTTTCTCACTTTCCTGCTCTAATTTCAACCGCAGATAGCGAACATAAACCTCGATAATATTTGTATCTCCCAAAAAATCATATCCCCAAATATTTTCGAGGATTTGCTCTCTAGTAAATACCTGACGCGGATGACTCATTAGGTATTGCAGGAGATC
>CASBPY010000112.1 GCA_949127675.1 Synechococcales cyanobacterium PMM_0072 | reverse complement strand
TGTCTAGGGTGTAACTATATACTTTAAATGAGAACTTTGTCTATGCTGTGGTGTTTATATTCGAGAATTAGATTTGTTCTTGCAACCAAATCTGAAATAATTCATCAATTAAACGTTGCCGCATCTGTTCATCTAATTGAGCGGGAATGATTTGTTCGGGACGAATAATCACATACCACTGTTCTAATTGGATCGGACGACAAACTTGACCGATCGGTTGAGTGATAATCAGCTCGGCAATAGCTGGGTGTGGGGTACTTAACTCGACAGGGCCGATTAGTCCCCCCGTTTTCGACTCGGCACCTTGGGAATATTGGCGAGCAATTTCTGCAAATGTTTGCTCGCCTTCGATCGATCTAAAGTAGATTTCCTGAGCAATCCCAATATCACTAGTCCGAATCAGTGAATAGATCGCGCGATCCAATTGTGCTTTGCGTTTGAGAAAGTAAGAGCTAACTTTATTAGCCCAAGTTTGGTGTTTAAACTTGTCAATTTTGAAGTTGCGAATCGCAATCTCTGTCAGGTGTGGACGCTCTAGCCCATTTAGCTTCAACCACTGTTCGAGTCGAGCTTCATCAGTTAATTGATAGCGATCGTAAAACTGTTTGAGGGCAGATATTTGTTCGTCAGTACTGCATTCTAGTTCAGTAATTGCCCGATCGATCGCCAGTTCTCGCAATATGTCTGGAAGCAGTTGGTATCTCTTCAATAGTGGGACTAATTCCGATTGCAATACTTGAAAATTCCCAATTTGGACAAATTCAGTCATGGGGTCGATCTCTCTCGGCAAATCACTTGTCACTACCATCTCTACGCTCAAAACTATCTCAATCTAGTATGCCCAGGAATTGGCTGTTAGTATCGATCTTTGTGTGGGAGACTCGGGGACTGGGGACTGAGAGACGCTTGCGTCGATATTCACCATTCACCATTCACTATCCACTATCCACCATCCACCATCCACCATCCACCACAGTCCCTATAGAATAGAAAGCATATATTAAACCCAAAGTTATGACAGCTACCCTCAATCCGACAGATCGCCTCGTCAGCCAAGTGGTGAATAGTTTGCTCTCGATCAAACCTCTGGCTAAATTCGCCAAAAATCAGGCGCGGGAATTGATTATTAAACGGGCTGAATCGATCGGGGTAGCTTGGCGGGATGATGTGAAGTTTTTGAGATCGAGAGGTGGTTCTGAGCCATTGTCACCCCAATGGGCAGCAGATTTAGCCCAGATTACTAACCCCAATTTAAAATATCCCGAATACTACCTCACATCCTTTCATGCCTACGAGCAGGGAAATATGAGTTGGGATGCGGCGATGGAAGTAGAAGTCGCCGCTTATTCGGTTCATGCCAAGATTTTTGCGGAAACTGGCAGAACTGGAGACACTCAACTCCGTCAGAGTTATCACGATCTGATTACTCAAACTATTCTCACCCCACCTCAAAATATTCTGGATATTGGTTGCAGCGTTGGGATGAGTACATTTGCGATTCAGGCAGTTTATCCAGATGCCCAACTTACTGGACTAGACTTATCACCATACTTTTTATCGATCGCCAATTACCGCGCCGAACAAAAACAATCTACCCAGATTAACTGGGTTCACGCTGCTGGAGAATCTACTGGTTTACCTGCACATAGTTACGATCTGGTATCCCTATTTCTAATTTGTCATGAGTTACCTCAGACAGCCACCCGTGAGATTTTTGCCGAAGCCAAACGCCTCCTCAAACCAGGTGGACATATTGCAATTATGGATATGAATCCAGCCTCGGAAATCTACGCTCAAATGGCACCATATATCTTAACTCTGCTCAAAAGTACCGAGCCATATCTCGATCGATATTTCACTCTAGATATTGCTCAAGCCTTAGTTGATGCTGGATTTCAATCTCCAACCATTACTGCAAACACCCCACGTCATCGTACTGTAATTGCCCAGGTTTAGGTTTCAACGGTGGGAATCAGCTAGCGCGGCTGGATTTGGTGGCGTAATAATCCAGAATTAAATCTGGAATGATTTTTTACTATCCAACCTTTATGCAGTCAGCAATAACTTGAAGTAAATCTCCGGTGGTATATGGCTTCGGGAGGAAATAGCGACAACCAAATCGCTTGGCTTGGGCGATCGATTCGGTAGAACTGAGTCCACTCATTGCCACTACAGGTAGATCGGGATTGAGTTGGTGGAGGGCGGTGATCGTGCTGAGTCCATCCATGACTGGCATCATCATATCAATCAGGACGAGATCGATTTGTTCGACGCGATTGACGTAGATCTCCAATGCTTCGGCAGCACTTACGGCGGTAATCACGCGGTAATTATATGTCTCCAGAGTGCTCTTAATTAGCTCACAGATGGCGCGTTCGTCATCGATCGCTAAAATCAACTGTTGGCGACCGGATGGCAGTGCTGGAGCAGCCAGATCTGGATCGGCGGGTGT
This sequence comes from Synechococcales cyanobacterium PMM_0072, assembly GCA_949127675.1. GTDB lineage: Bacteria > Cyanobacteriota > Cyanobacteriia > Cyanobacteriales > Chamaesiphonaceae > Chamaesiphon. The sequence goes on along the minus strand of CASBPY010000112.1, from coordinate 1,781 downwards.
ATGAGAGGCAGGTAAATAGAGATCAAATTGGGTACCCTGATTGACTTGGCTGTGGAGATCGATAAAACCACCATGAGTTTTGACAATGCCGAGGACGGCGGATAAGCCTAATCCGGTACCTTTGCCGATGCCTTTGGTGGTGAAGAAGGGATCGAAAATCCGGTGCAGCAGTTGGGGCTGAATTCCGTTACCTGTATCGCTGACACTAATCACCACATAATCGCCAACGTGGGCATCGAGATGTTTTTTGGCAAAGGAGGGATCGATCGATTGATTAGTCGCCACAATGCTCAGTGTGCCACCTTGAGGCATGGCATCACGGGCATTGACGCAGAGATTCATCATGACTTGATGGAGCTGGGTCAGATCGCCTAGTACTGTCCACAGATCGGCGGGAATATCTCTGGCGATTTCAATTGATTTGGGTAGGGTTTGCTCGACGATTTTTTGGATATCGATCAGCAGGTGCGAGGGTTGGATACAGAGATGTTTGCCTTCGATCCCTTGGGCGAAAGATAATATTTGCTTGATCAGGTCTGCGCCGCGATGGGCACTGGTTTCGAGAATTGTCAGCAAATTTTTACTGCGATCGTCGATATCTGGTAATCGCAGAGGTAAGAGCTGGGCGACTGATAAAATTGGGGTGAGGACGTTATTTAAGTCGTGAGCGATGCCACTAGCGAGGGTACCGAGACTTTCTAGCCGCTGCGCTCGCAAAAATTGCGCTTCGAGCTGTTTTTTCTCGGTGATATCCATGTGGATCCCGATGGTACGGGTAGGATTGCCCGCATTATCGAGGAAGACGCTACTCCGGACGGCAATCCAATGAATATTGTGATCGGGATAGGAGATTCTAAATTCTAAATCTAAGCCCTGTCCCAATTGTCTCGATTTCGCTAGTCCGGCGAGGACGATCTGCCGATCTTCGGGATAGATTGCGGCGAGCCATTGGTCGTGAGTATGACCAAAACTACCTGGTGATAATCCATACAGGGTTTCTAATTCGATCGACCACGTAACTCGATCTACGGTAATATCCCATTCAAATGTGCCGATTTTACCCGCTTGCTGGGCTAGTTCTAAGCGATTTTGAGTATTTTCGCGCTCGGCAATTTCATAACTGAGAGCTTCATTGGCGGCTTCGACGGCGGCGGTGCGTTCTTCTACTCGCAATTCGAGGGTGTCATTTAGCTCCTGAAGGGCGACTGCTGCTTGCTTGCGTTCGATCGCATACCGGATCGATCGCGCCAGTAGATCGAGGGTGACTTGACGTTTGACCAGATAATCTTGCGCCCCATGTCGTAGGGTTTCGAGGGCTAATTTGGCATCATTAGTATTAGTTAGCACCACAATTGGCAAACTCGGTGCATGGTTGATTAAAGTATCTAAGGAAGCTAACCCATCGCTATCAGGTAGGCTCAAATCCAATAGCACCACATCAAATTGAGTGCGATTGATTTCGATCTTAGCTGTGCCCAATCGTTGAAAATGACTGAGGCTAAAATTTTCCCCCCAAGCATCTTGGAGCAGTTCTTTAAATAATCGCGCTTCAGCTAAATTGTCCTCAATTAGCAATATGTTAATTTTTGGAAGTTCGATCTCAGATCTTTCGGTTCTAGGTGATTTTAACAGCGTAGGTATGGTCGATTTTGACATGATCGAGTGTGCAGCCCTTCTCGTTCGTTATGGGGATTGTAAGCGAGAAAGCTACTCGTTTGATCTTTTATTATCACTTATTGTTATTCCCTGTAAGAAGGTATTCTCGATCGAAGGTATAATCC
>CASBPY010000111.1 GCA_949127675.1 Synechococcales cyanobacterium PMM_0072 | reverse complement strand
GTGCTGGCACTCCTAGCCCCGAACTAGTAGCTGCCAGAGCAGCGGAAGCAGAAGCAGCCGCAGAACTCGCAGCAGCTAAAGCAGAAGCACGTCAGTTCTTGGAATCTGTTAAAGTCGGATCTATTGAATCTGCTCCCACTAGCCCAATTTGGTAAGGAATTGAATTAGCAAGTCCAGATTGGGATTTGAGCACAAGGGCGATCTCCTATCGCCCTTTCCTTCACCCTCGATATAGTTATTAAAATTTAGGATTGATAAAAAATGGCACAACTAGCTAAATTTCGGAATTTATTAGTCGGCTGTGGCGCGATCGCCACCGCAGCATTTGGTACGATGGTGCAGTCTGCTAGTGCAGCCGAGCAATTTAACAATCAATCAGTCCAATTCGATCGAGATACGATCATTGAATTCCAGTTTTTGAGTTCCAAGAATGCGGCTCAGTCCACATTTGGCGTACTTAATATTGCCACTGGTGAAAAAACACCCCTAATTAGCGAAACTCGCGCTGCCGACAAACCAGGCAAAGATTTCACAGGTACGGCTGGTAAATCAGTGAGAAAGCCTTTTGCTGAATTTACCTTCAAATCTGGGACTGCTTATACACTTTATCTAGAGTCAAGTCTCAAAGGTAAACCAGCAACTACTATCTATTCTGCTCCAGATAAAAATGGCGGCTCACAGTTAGCTAAATTTGATAACGATGCAACTGCCTTAGGCACTCAAGGTGTCAAGATTGCTTGGAACGATGGTGTTTCTGGTAATAGAAGTGACTTCAACCAGTTCCTCGTCATTGCTGGCGGTGGCATCGGGTGTCCTTGTAAGCCAAGCCCTGTGATGAGTGCGCCCATCGCACCTGAAGCAGCTCCAACTAGAAATAACGCGCCTGCTGGTCGCGGTTAATTCTGATTATTAGTTAATAAGTAAAAAAAGGGATGAAACAATGTTTCACCCCTTATTTTATTTGCTCCCATCTTGCGTTAAATTGTGATAAATCACGCATCTTCCTTCTGACATGGCAATTATTTCTTCCAAGCAGCCAGCCGCCGATGGCGAACAGCAACCCAAAGCGAGGAAGAAGAATACCCCAAAGCCAGTAGCAACTTCTGAACCAGCAGTACTAGCAGATGGGGATTCAGAGCTGTTGCAGGCAGAGATTGCAACCTCCGAAGAAAAGCTTCAGGAGGAAAGTCTCAGACCGAGCAGTATTCAGGAATATATCGGTCAAAAAGAGCTTAAAGGCGTGCTAGACATTGCGATTCAAGCGGCGAAGGTGCGCGGCGAATCCCTGGATCATTTGTTGCTTTATGGCCCACCTGGATTGGGGAAAACTACGATGTCCCTAATTCTGGCGACGGAAATGGGCGTAAATTGTAAAATTACTGCGGCTCCAGCCTTGGAACGTCCCCGTGATATTGTCGGGATTTTGATGGGGTTGCAGCCTGGAGATATTTTATTTATTGATGAGATCCATCGGTTGCCGAGGATGACTGAGGAGATCCTTTATCCGGCGATGGAAGATTTTCGGCTGGATATTACGGTAGGGAAGGGGACTACTGCTAAAATTCGGAGTATTCCGTTGCCGAAATTTACCCTAGTGGGGGCAACTACGAAAGTAGGTTCGCTGACGGCACCATTACGCGATCGATTTGGGTTAGTCCAGAAGCTAAGATTTTATGAGGTAGATGACCTGACGCTGATTGTCCAGCGGACGGCGGAAATCTTGAGTATGTCGGTGACTACCGAAGGGGCCGCAGAGGTGGCTAGACGGGCACGAGGTACGCCACGGATTGCAAATCGACTACTGAAGCGAGTGCGTGATTATGCACAGGTTAAAGGGCATCCTGTGATTGATGAACCGATCGCTAGTGCCGCAATGGAGATTTATAATGTAGATCCCCTGGGATTGGATTGGGTCGATCGATTATTATTGACGACGATGGCGGAGCAGTTTAATGGGGGACCAGTAGGGCTGGAAGCTTTAGCGGCATCTACAGGTGAAGATAGCCATACGATTGAGGAGGTGTATGAGCCTTATTTATTACAAATCGGCTATCTGCAACGGACTCCACGGGGGCGGGTGGTGACAATGGCAGCGCGGAAGCATTTGGGTTTGAAGGGTGGGAACAATGGTGGTGATCAGCTATCGATCTTGGAATAGGAATTGGGATCTTTTTGGTTACAGAGATATTCACTCTCACCCTAGTCCTTCTTGGAAAGGCTAATTTATCCGACAGGTAAAATCTGTCGGGGCGGATTTATGCCAGCCAATATCGATTGTACTGATTACCTACGGTAGGCTCTGCCAACGATATCAAATGAACCCGCCCTCCCCCAATACGGTTCGGTTAAGCAAATATTTTTCTCATACTAGTCCGCGTAGGCGGACTTTGCATCATTAGCGGCGACTTCAGTCGCTGATTAACTTCGTAAAGTTACACGAAACTTATCGACGAGAACATCTCGAACTTTCTGTTGCAATGGCTCGACATCAGTATCGGTTAAAGTTCGATCGAGTGCGCGATAAATTAGCCGAATTGCCAGACTCCTTTGTCCGTCAGGGACATTGGTACCACGATATTCATCGAAGACTTCTACTTCTTCTAATAGTTCGCCGCCAGCCTTGGTAATCGATTTCTGAATATCGGCTAAGGATAGATCGATCGGTGCAAAGAAAGCAATATCTCGATCGGATGGAGGATAGCTAGAGTAGTTCTTAAATACTGGCACTAATCGCTCTTCATCGGCAAGATAATTGAGGATCGGATCGAGATTGAGTTGGAAGACATATACTGCCGCTGGGAGGTCTTTTTCCTGACGCAGTTGGGGATGTAATTGTCCAAAGTAACCAAGTTTTTGTCCCTGCAACCATAAGGAGGCGGTTCGCCCTGGGTGGAGCTTAGGATCCGATCGATCTGATTGATACTCTACAGGTAGTTTGAGGCTATGACAGACACTTTCTAGCATTCCTTTAGCTTCGTACCAAGTCAGGGGTTGGGGCTTACCGCCAGTAGTCCACCGTCCCATACCAGGATCGCCACCGAGGATTCCAGCCAATACATCGGTTTCAATTAATCCAGTCTCATTCCGTCCAAAAACTTTGCTGATTTCAAAGCCTTGAAGTGGGCCATTTCCTTGAGCCAGATTAGTTTGGAAACTTTGAATTAAACCAGAGATTAATTCCGATCGCAAGGTCGAATATTCGGTGAACATCGGATTGACAATTTCGACCTGAGAGCCATTATTTAGCTTCTCAATTGCGTAGGAATATTGGACAACTTCATTCAAGCCAACAGCCCGAAAAGCCGCCCGAACTTGACGGAGTAATTCCTCATCGAGGGAGAGAAAACCTGCGGTTGATTCAGCGGGGAGCGTATCCATGAATCGATCGTAACCATATAGTCTGGCTACTTCTTCGATTAGGTCAATTTCCCGTTCCAGATCGCGATAACGATAGGGTGGGACAATTACCGCCCAGACAGTTTCTTCGGCATCGCCCTCGGTGACTGTTAATTTACATCCCAACGCTGTCAAAGTCCGCTGGACATCTTCAGGGGTAATTTCTCCAGGTTCGCCATCATCATC
>CASBPY010000110.1 GCA_949127675.1 Synechococcales cyanobacterium PMM_0072 | reverse complement strand
CTTGACGGCGGCGGGGAGTAAGTCTAATTGGTTCTGGAATAAGTCGGTGACTTCGCGGACTAAGCCATCGACGTAGACGGGGACGTTGACGCTATGGAATAGGGCACTGGTGCGGATGGCGAGGATGATTTCCTGAGCGCGCCCGAGGGCGAAGGCGGGTATTAAGACGTTACCACCTGCGGCGACGACTTCGACGATCGCTTTAATCAAGTCGCTCTCTTGGCTGCGGCGGGAGGGATGGGTATCTGCACCGTAGGTAGATTCGGTAATGAGGATGTCGGCTTCGGGTAAATCGGCGAGCTTCAAACCTTCTGCGGTGCGGCTGCTGGTGGTATTGTAGTCGCCTGTGTAGATGAGACTGCGATTGCCGTATTTCATGTAGATGCAGGCTGCGCCGACGATATGCCCAGCATGAATGAACCGCACGGTTAAGCCTGGGAGGGGCGAGAAGTCCACGCCGACGGGTTGAGTTTGGAGCGTAAATAGGGTTCGATCGAGATCGTCAGCCGAAAATACCTGTCCAAAGTCTTCATTTCCCTCTTTCTGCTGCGCTGTCTGAACCTTTAAACCATCTGTCAGCATTACATGGGCGATTTCCCGTGTCCCGTGGGTACAAATCATCGGTACGTCGGGAAAATCCCGATGGAAAATCGGCAACGCCCCAATATGATCGAGGTGCGCGTGTGTTACCAGCATTAAATTTGGACGTTCTAATAACTCAAAAGCGGGTAAAGGATCGCTCCCCTTTGGGCGAGTTCCCGCATCCATCACGATCTCATAGGGGCCAATTTGCACCCGAAAACAAGATGCACCGATCCCTCTCGCTGCGCCTAATGGCGTGACAATTAACCTGTCTAAATATTTATCACCCTCTTCTACTGTTAATTCTGCCGACTCACTAGCAGGGCGAGTTTTAAACTCATTTTCTGGCTGCGTTGTAGATTTAGGTACAAACCCGCCCCTACGATGAGACGGATACGCATAAACTCGCCCTACCTTAGTCCGCGCATGTACTTGGACTCTGGCGCGTAATTCTGTCGGGACTAGACTTTGAGCCTCCCATTCCCAGATTGGCTCCTTGACTCTAGTTAGGGATAATTCCCAATCTCGCTCAGTTAGCTCCAAATTTAGAGCTGCAAGGGCAAAAGGAGTCATTTCAATCTTCCTTTCGCCATCCAGGTTTCGGGCATTGTAAACGGTCTTGGGAGCAACGCTGGGACGAGATATAATAGTATCTTCCTCACCGTCGTTAGGATCGAGATGTGTAGCCTTGAGAATCTCTAATGTCTTCCCCACCCGTTGGGCGACAATTTGCCACAATTGTCCTGTCTTTATCGCTTCTGGCGGATTTAGAAAGGTGGGGCGAATAGTGGTTTCGCCATGTTTGTCGATCTTCGTTGTAATGATGTTGTGCTTGCGACTGACTTGGCAAATCCTCGCGACGCAGACAAATTTGTCAGGTTCAAGCGCAATATCAGCATATACTCCAACGATTTGCAATCGGGTAATATTCCCCTCGGTTTGCATAATCGGAATCACCAGCCACTGTTTATCACCCTCAAGCAGAGTGATATCGCCTAACGGTGCAGCCCGAAACTGAATTCCATCAGGGGTAGTTAAGGTTAGTTTAGTCGGTTCTCGATCGTCAGGGGCGATTGTTCCACTAACTGTCATTTCACAATAGTGTTCGAGTGAAATTTCGATCTGGTTAGTGGACATGATGATGCAAGGTGTGGGATTGTGGGGCGTTGGATCGAAAAAGTCCCAACTACTCACTCATTGTATCTCACAGCGATTTAGCCAGCCAAGTTGTTAAATCATCGGCTGTATTGAAATCTAGCAAAGCATCACCGAGGGATTCGATCGATCCCAGTGATAGATTATTGATCAGATCGATCGAGTTATCATCGAGTTTACCTAACTTACGAGTTAACATTCTAATCATCAAAGATTTTCCTTCTTCATTGCGACCGATATCTTTGCCTTTTTGAGTTGCGATATCGATTTGTTCTAGATATAAAGGTGATAAATTCATCATTAGCTCCGTTTCTTCAGTTCCTTTATTTTGTTTGTTTTCCAGAACGATTTTTAAGTTAGAAAATAGTTCTAGGGCATTTTGACGGTATGGACTATCTGCGGGTAATCGCACGATCTCCGCAATAGCTCGAATTTGGACATTATCTCGCCCTAAAATCCTCAGCCATAGCGTATCAGGCGTTTCGGGTAATTGATGGATTACAACAATTCCTGTTTTAAAAGATTTGGGCAAGAGATAAATACCTTCACCCCAGTTCTCTACCTTCTTTATAGCACCGAAATCAATTAATTTCTCAGCACTCAGAGTTGGTGTGAGAATCCAGAGCTGGGGTAAGTCTGCTTCGGCTAATTTGGGCTTCCCATCGCGTTTGGCTTGGCGAGTTAGTTCGGTTTGCAGATCGATTAATTTAGCGATACAGCTCCGAATTTCACCGATGGTAACAGCTTTGCGGAAGGGTTCAAAAGTTGCTGGGGTGGTTGCTAATTTGTGTAGCAATCCCAATCGAGAATCTGTTGGGGTGTTTTCAGCAGGGGTGAAATAGACATCTATTTCCCGCACCTGAGCATCGATAGTCTTTGCGGTTTGAACTTCCCCAAAAGGACTCAAGAGAGTTTCGAGTAGATCTTTGGCAAATTGGTCATGGGGGAACTGTGTCATATCCGATTACGACTTAACAAAAAAGAATAGGTGCTGCTGAGGTAAAACACTTTCATTTTTCAGTAACTTTAGTCCCACATCTTTCATTTCATACTCAATTTGCTTTTGAGTAGTTTTGTGATGCGGCTTGATAAAAACTTTCGGATCTTCGCCGCGATATTCTGTCAATACAACCCGTCCGCCTGGTTTGAGAGCAGCAACAATACCTGCCATCATTTCATGGGGATAACTAAACTCATGATAAGCATCTACCATGATGGCAAGATCGATACTTGCTGCGGGTAATTCTGGACTTTGTTCGGTGCCTAATTGTGGTTGAATATTCGTAATCTTACTTTTCTGAATCCGCTGGTTCAATAGTTCGATCATTTCTGGCTGGACATCGACGGCGAGGACTTTGCCTTCAGGTACTTGTTGAGCTATGAGTTGGGAAATATAGCCTGTACCTGCGCCAATATCGGCTACAACGTCTGTGGATTTTAATTCTAATGCGGCGACCATTTTTTGGGGTTGCTCCTCTGTAGCTCGATCGGGACGTTCTAGCCAGCCTGCACCTTGATGTCCCATCACTTGGGCGATTTCTCTACCCATATAATATTTACCAGTACCATCGAAGCTGGGCTGTCGGTAGCTATAATATTTAGATTGGATTAGCGCAGTGCTAGTTGGTGCGGCAATTTGCCAACAGATCAGACAGGAAATCAGAATTTTAAATAAGTTTTTAGTCAGCATCAATATTATTAAAGTTACCAGCAATAGGTGAGACGATCGAAGATCATTATAACGGCTGAAGGACTGCTGTATAATCAAATAGTAGCTTCAACGCGATCGATCATGGCACAGCGATTAACCACACAGCAACTCGAACTAATCGTCGGTGAAGTCGGGCGACTAGCAAATCGTCAAGCCGAAGAACTCGATCGATCTGAAGTCGAAAAGATTTTAGTAGAGCTAAGTCTCCCGCCGGAACTATTGGATGAAGCGATGATTCAAGTTCAGCGCAAAGAGGCTTTAGTCAAGCAAAAGCAGCGACTTATCGGCATGGCGATCGCGGGTGTCACCGCTCTAGTTATGATCATAGCTGGTGCTAGTTTATTCTCCCAATCTAAAAATAGTTCTCTGGCAAAAATAACCGCCAGTGGTGATCGAATTACCTTAGCCCAAAGTAATGAAGATATCCAGATTGTCAACCAAGGATCTGAGCTTATCTATCGAGTCACACTCAATGATGCGCCAGTTGGTGAAAAATTGAATCTAAGCTGTAATTGGCTCAATCCGAATAATCAAGTTGTCCATATTAATCGATTTGAAACTAAAAATATTACTACTCCAGTCTGGAATACTCAATGTCGTTACAAAGTGCCAACTAGTGCCCCGATTGGTAACTGGAAAGTTCAAATCTTTGTCGGAGATCGATCGCTTGAGCAAGCACCATTTGTAGTCAAATAATGGGGCAAGAATTATTTAGTAAGGTTATCATTTTAGCTGGGGAATTAGTCGGTTATTGGGGGCAAGTAGATCACTCTAAGTTTCTCGTAACTTTACTTGTTGCGCCAATTCAATCATTAAGTAATAAACCCTTAGGAATTTCAGCATCTGGATTAGCAGATGACTGTTGGGCGAGACTAAAAGATACTGATTTAATCTTAGGGCGAGAACCGTTTGGCAAGACACCTTTATACTGGCTAGAGCGAGAATCAACGATCTGGTTTGGCTCACATTTGCGACTATTATTACCGCTGATCCCTCAACCAGAAATCGATCGATCTGGACTCTATGGCTATAGTTGCTTTTCAACTGTACCGACACCATTAAGCCCCGTGGGAACTATTCAATCGATCCCAGCGGGAACCGAATTAAGTTGGGCGCGGGGACAGATTGCGCCAGTGACAATTACGAAATTTCAATGGCAACAAGCAGCCGCCCAAATCACGGATGAGACAGTCGCTGTTACTCAGCTTCAAGCGTTGTTGCAGTCTGCGGTAGAGCGTCAAATTCAGGATCTAGCCGATCGACCTGTCGGGGTGTTACTATCGGGTGGATTAGATTCCTCGATCGCTGCGGCACTTCTAGTCCAGAATGGAGTGAAAGTGCGGGCTTATACCCTGGACTTTGGTGAAGCTGGTAGTTCAGAACTGCCCTACGCCGAACAAGTGGCTACTCATCTCCAGATTCCCTTGATCAAGGTACCTGTAAATCCCAAGCTGGTGCGCCAGTATCTCCCATCGACTAGCCGCGCTCTCGACGCACCTTATGGGGATGGGGTGACAGTACCGCTATATTTACTCAATCAAGCCGCCAGCCAGGATGTATCAGTGATTTTTAATGGCGAGGGTGGCGATCAATTATTTGGTGGCTGGACAAATAAGCCGCTAATTGCTGCGAGTATTTATGGGGGAAGTCCAGACTTAACTGAACCTTATCTTCAAACTTTTCATCGGCTGTATGGTTATGAAGATCGCTCTTTTCAGCCGCAATTAATCGCGCAGTTACAGTCATTAAATCCCGCTGATTGGATCAGTGATGGTTTAGATCCAACTTATACATCCGAATTACTCCACCGCTTACGCCGAGCTTCGCTGATGCTCAAAGGTGCTCAAAATATTCATCCTCGCGCTACTAATTTAGCAAGTTGGCATGGCTTGAAAGTTCGATCGATCTTCTGTGATTTACCATTAGCAACATGGACATTTGGGGTATCTGGTACCCTGCACCTCCAAGGTGCTTGCGAAAAGTATATTCTCAAACGAGCAGTAGCAAATATGCTGCCATCTGAAATCGTTTGGCGGACTAAACGCGGTATGGGTGTCCCGATCACTGGTTGGTTATTTCAGGAATTATGGGCGGATTTAGGAACTTGGCTAAATCCTCAAATGTTGGAACAGGCTGGGTGTTGGCAATCAGATCTTGCCAGTAGATTAGTATGTGGGAAGTTTGGCGGATCGATCCAAGGGCGACGCATTGGGGAGATTTTGTGGTTAATTGTGATGTGGGAACAGTGGCGGATTCAGGTATTAAACGTGCAGCCAACTGGCTGGAGTTGGCATCATCCATTCTGGATGCCACCAACCTTGTGGAGGTTGATTCGTGCTGTTGAGGCTGAGTTTTAATTGGTGTTGATTTAAGGCAAAGTTAGTTCAGTTTGGATTAAATATGATTAAAGATTTTGATCGAATTACCGGAAATACTTTACCATTCGCGCTGACTACGGCTGAAGATCTACTAGCTATTTATGGCTCGCCATTATACGTCTATCAAGCTGATCGATTATCAGCCACAATTAAGCATATTACTAATTCGATCGCTTATCCGGCGACCCAGTTTCATTTTGCCAGCGTGACAAATGGTAATGTTGCCCTGCTCCAGATTTTTAAAAACCACGGCTGGGGAATTCATGGCAATACACCTGGAGATATCTATCTAGCTCTAGCGGCTGGCTTTACGCCAGATCGGATCGTGTATAGTGGCAGTAATCTCGATCGCGATGAGATCCGCCAACTCTTAGAGTGGAACATTCGAGCGATTAATTTAGATAGTCTCAGTCAGCTTCAGTTATTAGTAGATATCTATAGCGAAGAATATGCCAAACCTCGACTGGGATTGCGCTTGAACTTCCCATCAATTACCGGAGATAGTCGAATTGGTGTACATCCTGATCAATTTGCCACAGCCACTGAGATCGCCCGTCAAGCTGGCTTAACGATCACGGGTATTCATTTCTATCGCGGTACAGGTACAAATGCGACACAGGCGTTTATAGATGCGATCGAGCCAATCTTAGCTATTGCTAGTCAGTTACCAGATTGGAGTGATTTAGATTTCGGTGGTGGGTTTGGGTATCCTTATCACCACGACAAAGCCACTTTTGATTGGGCAGAGTTTGGGCAATCGTTAAGTACGAGATTAGCAAAACTCGATCGCCAAATTCAACTGACGATCGAACCTGGAAGAGCAGCCATCGCCGGATCTGCGGTACTATTGGCACGGGTAGTTTCAACTAAATGGCAGGATCAAAAACAACTGCTCGGTGTCGATACCACTGTCGCAAATCTTTCGGTACCTGCGGTACATGGTGGCTATCGCGATATCGTTAGTTGGCAAACTAGCGATCAATTATTTACTACCGATGTCTGTGGCAATACCACTTATTCTCGCGATTATTTAGGGCGCAATTGCCAACTACCGCGCCTGGAAATCGATGATATTGTTGCAATTCTGGATGTCGGTGCTTATGGCTATGCAATGTCTTCGCATTTTCTTCATCGTCCTCGCCCAGCGGAAGTATTATTAGATCATGATGGTAGTCATCGACTAATCAGGCAACGTGAAGATTATCGGATTTTATTAAGTCATCAAATTTTTGAGGAGGATTAATCGTGAAATGTATTAGCTGCAATACTGATAATAACCTCAAAGATCGGACTGCAAATATGGGTAGGTGCAAAAGTTGTAATCATCCATTTGCCTTTGAACCGACGGCGATGCCAGCAGCAACTAAATTAACCGATCCTTTCTTTGCTAAATTGATCGCCGATCTGTCAGCTAATCAGACTTTATTTTTCACACCCAGACAGCTCTATTATTTGTTAGATCAAAGGTTGCGATCGAAGGCAAGTAGAAATATAGTCACCAATCTAGCTGTTGGAATCGGTTGCAATTTATTTGCCATTGTTTGGCTGATCCTAATGATTGGGGGTGTATTTCGGTCCCCTTTAAATCTGCTGGTTCCGATTGTATTAAGCTTAGTTTTGGCTATTAATATTTGGATCAATGTAGCAAATGCGCTTTCCGTTCTAGTCAATAGGCGCAGTCGTCAACACAGTATTAAAATTCTCAAAATCATCGCAGGGATAATCCTCTTGGTTGGATTACCAGTAAGTATTATTGCCAAAACACCCATCGGCATGATCGCCTCGATCGGTTTAGGTATTAGTTCGATCTGGTTAGCTGGGGATTGTCAGCGGAAACAGAGTAATATCTTTGACAAGTTTTTAGTCGATCGCACTCAGTTTGATACTTGGCTAGCGCAATGGAATCGGATTAATAATTCGCCTGCCAAAATTTTACCACCACCCCAAACCACTAGTCTACCTGCGGCACCCAATCCAGAAGTAACTGCTTATAGTTTCGATCGGGTAGTAGTTTGCGATCTTCCTGAAATTGCCCAGCTATTAATTAGTAATAACTTCCACTTTGAAAATAATTGTGCAATTCTGACGATCGATGGTTATCCTCAGCATATTTTCACCACCACAATGGAAATGCTCCGGCGCAATCCTGATTTAAAGGTATATGCGCTTCATGACTGTTCGCCCACAGGTAGCAAACTTGTCCACCGCTTACGCGCCGAGGAAAGTTGGTTTCCAGATCAAACAATTCCGATCATCGATGTCGGCATCCTCCCGCGCCAGATTATGAATAATCTTGATGTGATGACTCGCCAATCGACTGCATCTACTCAAGCAGCGCGAAGACTTACACCCGATCTTCGGGCTAGTATGAGTGCTGAGGAACTAGAATGGTTAGAGACTGGTTATTATCTAGAATTAGAATCTTTTTCACCCCAGAAACTAATCCAGATTTTGCAACGAGCAATTAATGAAAGTAGAGAATTAGCTGTAATCGAAGATGGTGAGGGGTTGGCGAACTATAGTAATGTTGGCTTTTATACTGTTGATAGTTTTGGTTGAATTAATTAATAATTAATAATTTTCAGCTCTTATTATAAAACGAACAATCCACTGCACGTAGGTTTCTTCTGTACGGTATGAGTAATGCTTGAGGCGAATTATGTCTCTAACTTGGTCTAGCAGCTTCTTGGGAGGATTTTGCATAATGTTACAATATATTGAAAAATTCAGCAGATCCACCTAACAGCAATGTTGAAACCATGTTTTTACAAAATTTCTTCTATTCCTCTGGGGTCTACAGTATTACGAAAGGTTCTTGTAACAGAATCCTCGCCCTGATGCGATGTCCTTCCTATACAAGTG
>CASBPY010000109.1 GCA_949127675.1 Synechococcales cyanobacterium PMM_0072 | reverse complement strand
GATTTTTGAGGTTTCAGGATTTTTGTCTGTTAATCAGCTAATTATCTTGCGTAAATACCACATGGAGACCAGACAGCCGAAGCTCCGCCAGTAATCCCCATCGGTAGGAGATCGAACGCGATCGATTCACCATTGATTTTTACCGATACATTTGCCGCATCAGCTTCTAATCCTTGTTGAGAAAAAGGTAGCGGCGCACCGATGGCTCGATCGATTGATTTTAGATCGCCTAAACTACTAAACTCGACTTCAATTTCGTATCCTGCAATTAATATATGAGAAGAGACAGAATTAGGCAGATTTGAAGAATCAATGATGATCTTTGCCATCAAGGTTGGCGCACCTGCAAACGGCGTATCAGCAAAAATTTTGGGTGAGAAGTAGTTACCAACCTGAAGATCGGCAGAAACAAACCCCATAAATAGGGGTGGTTGCTGTGGATCTGGTTGAAATAATACCAAGCCTGATGGGGCTGAACCGACTGGTGTATGGACAATTCGCGCGACATGAACGATCAGATTTGGCTGGCTGGAGCCAGGAATAGTTGAAGCCACGAGATCGACACCACCTTCCCAAGCCATCCATTGAGTCAGAGTCATAAATTTAATTTGGTAGCTATATAGTATTTATGTGCTTCAATCTTACTCGGTAATCCTAATTTAAACAACATCCTAAGAATCACTGAAAAGTCACTAGTTTTCCTCGGAGGGGTAATCAAAGATCTCGCTTGCAGATCGTACTCTTAGGTAATCGATACTAAACTTTTGACTACTCCAATCTTGGCTAATTGTGTCACTTTGGCGATCTCAATATTTTGGATGACTTTGAGATCTACTGAGGTTGGTTGGTGTATCATCGACGATCGGAATTAGTTCGGTTCGATCGGTCATGATTGCTTGAGGCTATTCAATCTCTGTTGTCGGGATATGTGATTGGATCAATTCCTCGATCTGTTCGACTTGGAATTGTTTGGTCAATTGCAGCACTCGATCGATAAAGGGTTGATAGAGATCGTGCTGTTGCCCAATTTGCGCGGCGGTTGTGGCTAGTTGTTGGAGCATTCCATCTTGGGCTAGTTCTAGTAAGAGCTGTAACTCGGCTGCGGGTGGGGGAATGAGTGTCGCCGCAGGATGATGACGAGATTGACTTGCCGCGCGGAAGATCGCTTGATCATTGAGATCGGCTGAATGTTGTTGGGCATCGCAATCCAGCGGTAAGTCTAATGTAAATGAGAAAACACTGCCTACTCCCAATTCACTTTCGACTGTAATCTGATCCCCCATCAACTGCACAATACTTTGACTAATAGCCAAGCCTAATCCGGTACCTTGCGACTGACTTTTGCGACTTCCCACCTGTTCAAAGGAGCGAAAGATCCGATCGATCGCATCGGTAGCAATCCCCACCCCTGTATCAACAATTTGGAAACCAATCCGAGCCAGGGATGGATCTGGTGTGACAGCTAACATCTGCACCTGGAGCGTCACACTACCTCGATCGGTAAATTTAATCGCATTGCTGAGGAGATTGATCAATACTTGCCGGAGCCGTTTCTGATCCGTGACAACTCCAGTCGGCAAATTAGGATCGAATTGACAGCTAAAATCAACTCCTTTTTCGTCAGCTCGAACCCGACAAATTTCAGTTACACCTTGTAAAAATGAGGGCAAATCGATCGGTTGGGGATCGAGTTCGAGTTTGCGAGCTTCGATTTTGGCGAAGTCTAGCACATCATCAATCAGCGTCAGTAAATGCGATCCACACTGGTGAATGACACTTACACCATGTTGTTCTTTGGCGGGGAGAAATTCGGAGCGGCTGAGGATTTGAGCATAGCCGAGAATTCCATTGAGTGGAGTCCGTAGTTCGTGACTCATATTTGCCAAAAAATCGCTTTTGGCTTGATTGGCATTATCCGCTGCTGTCTTTGCCTGTTCGAGTACCAATTGCATCTGTTGCAGATCTTGACTTTTGAGTTGAAGTGCCTGTTTTGACTCTTCTAATTCATCGATGACTTTTTTGAGTAAAAACTCTTTCTTCTCATTGTCAGTTTCGATCCGCATCCGATTGGCTTCAGAGCGTTCTAGTTGCTTCTGAAGAATGCGATTTGCTTTTTGAGTTTCTTGATTTTCCTGAATCGCTGCCAACACATCCATATCGTTCTAAGTATCTCCCAATAGCAACGTCACAAATGTTTGGTTGTGAAACTGTGTTTCTTTATCCCCACCCGCTCTAGGTGCAGTCACATCGACGAGTGGCGAAATTTCGCCATAGGAATAAAAACCACAACAGGGTAAACCAGCGGGTAAAGTGGCTTTGACGATTTCAAATTCTTCCTTGGCTTGTGTCCCCAATAGCCGATGCCTAGCTGCACAGGATATCAGTAAAGCTACTGCTGGTGAATGTCCGGGATAACCAGCCAACGCACTTTGGGACGATGTTTCCGTAGCGTTGAGAATATCCTGCCGCATGGCTGTGGTGTTTTGGACGATCGCGCCGACGGGAATATCTGAAAAGAAAGTAATACATCCCACTTCTCGATCGTATTTCACTGGAGCACGCAGATAAAAATTTGTTAGATTAGCTTCAAAAATAGCCAGTGCGTGAATCGAATATCCACCTGAAAACCGATCTATCCCCAGATAGTACTCATAGAAATCTAACGCTGGTTGACCATCAATTTCATAGACGATGTTGCCCTCTGCCTTGGTGACTACACTCTGTTTACCGATCGGTTGCCAACCACTAGCAACACCATAGGAATACAAAAGTTCTCCAGCAAATAGTAAGATCGGAATCCCATCGCTAACTACTTCTCCTTGAAAAAATTGATAAGTTTTTTCCACAACATAATTATCAGCAGCAATTCCACCGAGAATGGGTACCTGTGCGCCCAAACCTTGTTTTAAAGCTTCAATCATCGAGACACCGCTCACAGTCAAGCCATCGGCAAATGTCAAACATAGTTGTGGTGGACTGGATAACTTAGCTGTGGCGGTGGCGATCGCTTCATCAACTGCACCTGCAATATTTTCAGAAGTTCTCCGCCCTAACCCCGCCCGAATTTCCAGTCGATCGGCACAGAAGAGGAGTAATGTGAGTGAGTCTTCCTGAAATCCCATCACGGAGGACATTTCGCCATTGGTTGTGCTCCCAATCAGTTCGATCTGGGGGAATGTCGTTTGAATCTGCTCCAAAATGAGTTGATGGTCAAAATCGAAGGAGGCGAATAAGATACCAGCTTGTGGCACCGCTCCAGCTAGGGCATCCAAACACTGCTGAAGTATTTCCAGCACTGCAAATTTGGAATCTGGATCGTTACTATGACCGACATATGCCTTAAACATCTATAATTCTCCGCATCCGTTTTGCTTGACTAGCTAGCTAGCTTGAATTGATTCTATTTCCATTACACCCCTACCTAGGGTTCCCCCAATCTGGTCATCTATATCAAATCGATCGGAATCTCTAGCAATAATTTGGATGACTTTGTAACTTGACGAACCAGATTTAATTATTTCTTCACAATATCCTCAAGTCGTTTGCTACTCACAATGCTTTACTTGTGGTAACTATCGAGTCCGAGTGGTAACTATCTTGTGGTTCAAAGGGGGATCGCTAGGATGGACGTAGACCAGACATTTTCGCTGGTTGGAAATTTATAGGAGATTTGACTATGGTTCGTTTACTCGTTGGGATACTGGTATTTGTGATTAATACGGTGTATCGAGATCGCCCCATCCCCCGATTTTACGTATTGGAAACCGTTGCCAGAGTTCCATATTTCTCCTATCTCTCAGTTTTGCACCTTTATGAAACTCTGGGAACTTGGCGGAAATCCGACTGGCTCAAAGTCCACTTTGCCGAATCTTGGAACGAACTCCATCACCTGTTGATTATGGAAGAACTAGGTGGCGGTGATTTTTGGGTCGATCGCTTGGTGGCGCGAACTGCGGCACTGGTTTATTACTGGATTGTGATCTTGTTGTACATGGTTTCACCCAAATCTGCTTATAACTTCATGGAAATGGTGGAAGGTCATGCTTACAGTACTTATAATAAGTACCTGACCGAAAATGCCGATGAATTGAAAGCACAACCAGCACCCCAAATCGCGATCGAATATTACCGAGATGGCGATCTGTATATGTTCGACGAGTTTCAAACTGGAAATATCCCCGAACCCCGTCGTCCATCGGTAAATAATTTGTACGATGTATTTGTGAATATTCGCGATGACGAGCAAGAGCATGTCAAAACAATGGTTGCTTGCCAAAATCCCCAAGCTCAATTGACCTTCAAAAGCCCTCACGCTCTGGCTGAATCAGTTTCGATCTCTTCGTGAACTTACTAAGGATGGGCAGTCGATCGAGACAATCTTCGTCACGACGACTTTCTACATTTCCTTAACAGTACAAATTACAATGGGTTCTAGCAGCCTGTCGTGATACAATTTTGCATGAATCGTTGTCAAAAGTAGTGAAAAGAACAGTTTCCCGAACCGGAGACACTAAATAACCCAGAACCATTCAAGTCCTCTGAGTTTAAAAACACCAACATGACTACTCTCACTCCCACAGAATTGCATCAAATTCACGGTTTTTGGCGGGCGTGTAACTACCTCGCGGCTGGGATGATTTATCTGCAAGATAATCCTCTGTTGCAAGAACCACTGAAACCAGAACACATCAAAAATCGTTTATTAGGGCACTGGGGCACCAGCCCTGGATTGAGCTTCATCTACACCCATCTCAACCGCGTCATTAATAAATTCGATCTCAATGCCATCTATCTGGCTGGGCCGGGACATGGTGCCCCAGGAGTCCTTGCTCCGGTATATTTAGAAGGCAGCTACTCGGAAATTTATACCGATAAATCCGAAGATTTGGAGGGAATGCGGGCTTTTTTCCGCCAGTTTTCCTTTCCTGGGGGAATTGGCAGCCACTGTACCCCTGAGACTCCTGGCTCGATTCATGAAGGGGGCGAACTTGGGTATAGTATCTCCCACGCCTACGGTACGGTATTAGACAATCCCGATCTAATTAGTGTCGTTGTCGTCGGTGATGGCGAAGCCGAAACTGGGCCACTAGCAACCGCTTGGCACTCAAATAAGTTTCTCGATCCCCGTCGAGATGGGGTAGTATTGCCGATTCTCCACCTGAATGGTTACAAGATTAATAACCCGACGATCCTAGCGCGGATTAGCCACCAGGAATTAGAGAGCTTATTGGTGGGTTATGGTTACACCCCTTACTTTGTGGAAGGGGATGACTATGACACCATGCACGAGG
The DNA here is from genome assembly GCA_949127675.1 of Synechococcales cyanobacterium PMM_0072. Classification (GTDB taxonomy): domain Bacteria; phylum Cyanobacteriota; class Cyanobacteriia; order Cyanobacteriales; family Chamaesiphonaceae; genus Chamaesiphon. Next base: position 2,462 of record CASBPY010000109.1, on the reverse strand, counting down.
CAATGGCGACGACACTCGATCGATGTATTGAGGATATTCATGCCCTCCAAGCTCGCGCTCGTTTAGAAGGGGATCTCGATCGACCGATGTATCCCGTAATCGTTTTTCGCTCTCCCAAGGGCTGGACGGGGCCAAAATCACTGGATGGTCATCAAATTGAGGGTTCCTGGCGATCGCATCAAGTCCCGCTCAAGGCAGTCAAACACAATCCCGAACAACTACAAATGTTGGTGGATTGGTTGAAAAGTTACCACCCAGACGAATTATTCGACGAGGATGGTAAATTGCGATCGGAATTTCGATCGCTTGCGCCGCAAGGGAATAAGCGGATGGGTAGCAATCGCCATGCTAATGGTGGCTTACTCCGCAAGTCTCTCCACCTCCCCGACTTCCGGCAGTATGGGGTGGATGTACAGGTACCAGGCACGATCGAGGTATCCAATACCTATCCCTTGGGTGTATTGATGCGGGATATTATCCAAACTAACCCCAATAATTTCCGTTTATTTGGCCCCGATGAGACGGCTTCTAATCAACTGCAAGCGGTGTATGAAGCCACCCAGAAGGTGTGGTGGGGTGCCTACTTACCAGAAGATAAGGATGGGAGCGAAATGGCTCTGGATGGGCGGGTGATGGAGATGTTGAGCGAACATACTCTAGAAGGCTGGTTAGAGGGATATTTATTAACTGGTAGACATGGATTATTATCGACCTACGAGGCATTTGTTCATGTTATTGATTCGATGTTTAACCAACATGCCAAATGGTTGGAAATATCGCGTAAATTATCATGGCGGGCAGAAGTTGCCTCTCTTAATCTCTTAATTACCTCAACGGTATGGCGGCAAGATCATAATGGTTTTACCCATCAAGATCCTGGCTTTCTGGATCTAGTTGCGAATAAGAGTATGGAGGTGGTGCGGATTTATTTACCGCCAGATGTAAATTGTTTACTGGCGATCGCCGATGGTTGTTTCAAAAGTACCGATCGAATTAATGTGATCGTTTCGGATAAACAACCCCATCTGCAATATTTAAGCATGGATGCGGCGATCGCCCATTGTCAAAAAGGGGTCGGCATTTGGGAGTGGGCGAGTACCGATCTTGGTGTCGAGCCAGATCTAGTGATTGCCTGTGCAGGTGATGTGCCTACTCAAGAGGCTCTCGCCGCTACAGCCATTTTACATCAAGCATTTCCCGATCTGAAGATTCGGTTTATTAACGTCGTCGATCTCCTCGCGCTACAACCACCACTGGAATATCCAAATGGTTTAACCGATCGAGATTTTGATAGTTTATTTACGATCGATAAACCGATTATTTTCAATTTTCATGGTTATCCCTGGCTGATTCACCGTTTAGCCTATCGCCGGACAAATCATGATAATCTCCACGTTCGGGGTTATAAAGAAAAAGGGAATATTAATACACCCCTAGAATTGGCGATGAACAATCAAATCGATCGATTTACCATTGCCATTGATGCGATCGATCGGGTACCTAAATTGCAAGTAGCTGGGGCACATACCAAAGAACAACTGAAAAACCGTCAGATTGAATGTCGTCAATATGCCTATGCTCACGGTACCGATTTACCGGAAGTTGTGAATTGGCGGTGGAAAAATCTAGCTGAAAATACTTGACTCTTGGCCGCAGAAATAATGTTAGCAATTGCTAACATTATTTCACTGCACGAAAGCAGAAAAATCATGAACGAACGATTTGAAAATAACTTGAAAATAACTTATATTTTTTTGCCAATAGCAAGACTAACTTTGACAAAATAACTCATTGTGCAATCAGATGGAAAGCATTTTAAATCCAATTGCAATTAATACTCCTCCGCCAAACATCTCCAATCGAGAACCAAATGCAGACGGCATTCGTTTGGCTAAGAATAGACCGAGATAAGTAGAAGCAAAAGCGGCAAGAGCAATCGCCAGCGAGTAAGTAAGAATTGGTTTTCCAGCAAGACCGAGAGAGACACCAACACTCAGTGAGTCAATACTGGTCACAGTTGAGATAAACAGAATCTTGATTATCCCATGAGTTCTAGGGTCTTCAGAATCTTCTTCCTCGCCGCCAACATGATGATATGCCTCCCAACACATATGGGTGCCAACTGCAACCAGTAACCCAAAAGCCACCCAATGGTCGTAGTTCACGATGAGGTCTTTTGCCCCACTACCCAGTAAGAAGCCGATTGCAGTTGCCAATCCCTCGGCGAAAGCAGAACTAAAAGCAAATGAAAATGCTCTCTTTGCGGAAAAGTGACGGAACCCCATCGCAAAGGCAGCAGAAAAGGAGTCAATACTCAGAACAACCGCAAATAAAAGAACTTCCCAGAACATTATGGTATATGATTACGACACTTAAATAAGTTAACTAATGGTTTCCAGCGAGCTAAAAATGTAAAGATAAAAACTTAACTTTATGCTAAAAAACTTTTCAATAGCTATGTC
>CASBPY010000108.1 GCA_949127675.1 Synechococcales cyanobacterium PMM_0072 | reverse complement strand
TCGATCGAGTGGTTTAGGTTGGATTAGTTTATTAATGATTGTGGCTAATTGTGGATCGATCGGGGTAGTTAAATTAGCCTGCCAAACCCATGTTCCTAGATTATCATCAAACAAATCAAAGGGTGAAAAACCTGTTAACAAGTTGAGACAAGTTACGCCCAAACTGTAGAGGTCGCTAGAGGGAAAAGATCTCCCCCAGCCTTGTTCTGGAGCCATAAACTCTGGCGTACCTATTGTCGTTCCTGGTGCTTGAGGTCGATCTAGTGCTGTCAATTTTGCAGCACCAAAATCAACTAGATATAGTTGGCGATTATCAGTACGGCGAATAATATTTTCAGGCTTGATATCTCGGTGAATAAATCCTAACTGATGGATATATTCGAGGGTTGATAAAATTGTTATTAATAGTTCTCTAATTTGAGCTGCTGAAAATTTACCGTACCGTGCTAGTTCATCCTGGAGATTTTGACCATCGACAAATTCTTGAACTAAATATTGACGACCATCGGGGGTAATAAAATAAGCAAGTAATTTGGGAATATTCGGATAATCTAATTGCTCTAATGCACTTGCTTCTTGGGTAAATAATTCAGCCGCTTTTTGGGCTGAGGCAGTTCCTTCAATTTGCGGGAAAAACTGTTTGATCGCGCAAAAAGGCTTCGATGGTTTATCCTCATCGATCGCTTTAAATGTTCGCCCAAATCCACCTTGTCCGATCGGTTGAATTGCCAAATATCGATCGCGTAATCGCAACACACCGCCACAACTACGGCAAAAATTGCTTTGCTGTGGATTCTCTGGCTGTACACAATTAGGATTGAGACAATAACTCATGAACTTCAGATTGTCCTTTAATTATCTTAACCGATCAACAAGTTGGCTATTCACTATCCACTATCAACCAAACTTACTAGTTACGGATATTTTCTGCCACCAAAAATTCAAAGGATAATAGAGAATAGGCATCCAGAAACCGCTGAGAATAGCAGCAATTAGTACAACTGAAGATTGATTAGTCCAGAGGTAATTAAGACCATCCATACTGGCTGCTGGAGATTGCTGAATCGCTGTTTCCAAAAAATATTGTAATCCAGTTACAAATTCACTCACGAGGGTGAGGAAGAAAGCCGCAATACTCGCCGATAAAATTGTATTGTCTAAATAGCGTTGCTTATGTAGCCAAAAAGCTAGTACACCTACAATTGTCAGACTCAAGACGTGTGTGGGTACAGTGCCGAGCGTCGCAGCCGTAGGAAAAGTCATCCCATCCTGAATCAATCCCAGCACAATTCCTGCCGTAGCTGCGTGCCAAATCGATCGATTCAGACTCCAGATAATTATCCACATGACCAGCCAACTGGGGCCAGTACCTAAAATTTCCATTCCAGGTAGGCGGCTAGGCAATAGGATCAAGCATAAACCGACCGAGGCAATCAAGATCGAGATATGCAGTCCATTCCGAACTAGAGGAGATAGATTCGAGATACTCATTTTGCGGCTGGTTGAGCTGGTGTAACTGGAATTACTTCTGTTGTGTTAGGATTGTGCGGATGCACTGTCACCCATTCTAGATTAGCTAGCGGTGCCGTAAATTCAACAATCGCTTCTGGAGCTAGAGATTTATTCAGATTCAGCTCAATTACCTTGCCTACTCCCAATCCAGTCGGAAATAATTGACTGACGGCAGAAGTTGAAACTACATCACCGACTTTGACAGTCGGACGTTTATCAAAAAATTGTAATACTGCTTGATTAGCGCGAGTTCCCTGGAGAATGCCCATATTGCGTGAGCGACTAATCAATACACCGATCCGACTACTGGGATCGCTGATTAATAACACCCGACTGGTATGGGGCGAAACACTCACTACCCGACCAACAACACCACCAGTTCCAACTACAATGTGATCGATCGCCACTCCGTCAGCACTACCGCGTCCGATCACTATTTGTTGCCACCAATTATCCGCACTCCTCAGTACGATGGGTGCCAAAATTCCCTGAGTGGGAACGGCTGCACTATAGCTAGCGAGTTGTTTGAGTTGTTGATTTTGAGTCCTCAATTCCTGCAACTCATTTTGGAGTTGTTCTACTTGAGCAGTTTTGAGCGTATCAAGCTGTCTAGAGTTGGGTGTAAGGGCTTGAGAAATAGTATTGTAGGCTTCATCTACTAAGGCACTTTGAGTTTGCAACACTAGATATGTACCGCCGATGACCGTCCCAAATCCTGCTAATCTCAGGGCATTTTTATCCCACCAGCGGCGCAAGGTAAACATAGTTCGTTGCTTGTTTTTTGTTGTTAGTTTGGTTAATTTATTTGACCTTGAAATCCAGGGGGTTGGGGATATTTAAGTTATCCCCTTTTCCTGAATTGATGCTGTGAAGTTGGGGTGAGTTCAGTAAATTAGAGACTACGAGATCTACCACTGAATACGCGATCCATCTGTTTTAAGTTCTCTATAACTTTGCCAGTACCTAGCACTACACAGGTGAGTGGATCATTAGCAATATGAGTGACGATGCCAGTTTCATGACTGATCAGAGTGTCGATGCCTCTTAGGAGTGCGCCGCCACCAGCCAACATGATGCCTCTATCGATAATATCCGATGCTAATTCCGGTGGAGTCCGCTCTAGTGTCCGCTTGACAGCCTCAATAATCGTCGAAAGTGGTTCTGACATACTTTCGCGAATTTCAGGGCCTTTGATCGTCACTGTGCGGGGTAATCCCGATAGCAGATGTAAGCCACGAACTTCCATCGTAATCTCGTGATCGTCAGGGCCAGGATAAGCCGATCCGACTTTGATCTTGATTTCCTCAGCCGTCCGTTCGCCGATCACCAGATTATGGACTTTCTTCATGTAGTTGACGATCGAATCACTCAATTCGTCACCCGCAATCCTTACAGATTCACTAATTACCGAGCCTTGGAGACTCATCACAGCAACTTCTGTTGTCCCGCCACCAATGTCGATAATCATCGTGCCAGTGGGTTCTGATACAGGTAAACCCGCACCAATTGCCGCTGCGATTGGTTCGTCGATCAAGAATACTTCACTAGCTCCAGCTTGGAGTGCCGCCTCCATCACTGCTCGCCGCTCAACCTCAGTTACGCCACTGGGAATCCCAATCACTAACCGAGGTCTGATCACCTTACTCCCTTCGTTAGCTCGTTGAATAAAGTGTTTCAACATCACTTCTGCGGTGTCAAAATCAGCAATTACACCATCGCGGAGGGGGCGGAGCGCAATGACATCGCCAGGGGTTCTCCCCAACATTTTCTTGGCTTCAGCACCTACAGCTAGAGGCCTTTTTGTCTTTTGATCCATCGCCACCACTGAAGGTTCTGCTAGGACAATACCTTTGCCAGTTACATAGACCAATGTATTGGCAGTTCCCAGGTCCATACCCATGTCTCTGGATAAGGAAAAGCGATCTAAAAAACCCACGCGCTTCTTTGCCCCCAAATTTATAAATAATGATGCATTAAATATCTAGTTAGCGGCGATCGATTGCCTTGGTAGACTTAACCTATTGTGCCCCCATCGATCGCAATTATGGCGATCGCCAAGTTCCAATTTTTCAGTCTCCATGCTCGTGCCTACAGTACTAGAAAGTGAATTGAGCCACAGCCTTGTCAAGACCAAGCATCCCGCCACTGCGTGAATCTTATTACCTTTTGCTTCGTTCGTCTAGTCGCGATCGCCCACATCAGCTAATTACCTCTCAGTGCCCTCATTTTAGCAACCGCTCAAAACTTTCTGCCTGAGCACAATGTCTCGTCTGAATTCTGTCATAGCGACAAAATAATTAGAGCACTATGCTTGACTAAATTTCGGAGATCGTTTATGCTAGTTAAGCACAAAGCAAGGAAAGTTAGCTCAGTTGGTAGAGCTCCTGCCTTACAAGCAGGCTGTCACAGGTTCGAGTCCTGTACCTTCCATATCAAAGCATCATCTAAATAGAACCTACAGATACATCTGTAGGTTCTATTTTTGGCATTGCTGAATCAAGGTATTTTTTTAAAGTTTTTCCAACTCCCAACTCCAAACTCTCACATCTAGCCTTTCATACCTGAATTCAGCAACGCCCTATTTTTTTAGTAACCCTTCGCTAGCCCGACTAAATCCTCAATTTTTCGCAAATTACTATCCCCAGCCAGATAACCAATGCCTCGATGTAGATGGAGGCGAAATTGCTGAGACAAGATTTCTGGAGTAATTTCCAAGCCGTCTTGATAACACCGTTGTTTGAGTGCGAGGACTGAGATATCCGCTAGCTCTCCCCCAAATACTTTCCACGTCATTTCGAGATTGCTGTCAGCGGGAATCGGGATCACGGAAGGGGGCGCGGTTTCTGCCAGGGAGCGAAAAAACGCCCACCGACAGAGAATATTCCACTGTTCGATTTTAGTCGATCGTTTCAATTTCGTGAGCTGATCTTTGGCTGTTTGTGACACTCTGATATTATTTACAGGTGGTTCTAACATTAGTGGGTGGTGGATGGTGGATAGTGGATAGTGAATGGTGTTCCAATAAAGCCTAAATCCTAAAACCTAACCCCTCATTCCTATGTCTACAGTTCAACGCAAAGCGGAGCATATTCGGATCTGTTTGGAGTCAGATGTCCAGTTCAAGACTCAGGGGAGTGGATTCGACAGGTATCAGTTTACCCACAGTTGTCTGCCAGAATTGGACTACCAAGATATCGATCTTACTACCAATTTACTCGGTAAACAGCTTGGCGCGCCGATTTTGATTTCTTCGATGACGGGAGGGACACAGCAGGCAAAAGAGATTAATTACCGTTTGGCTGAGGCAGCGCAGGAGTACAAACTGGCGATGGGCGTGGGTTCTCAGCGGGTAGCGATCGAAAAGCCAGATGTCGCAGATACTTTTCAGGTGCGGAAAATTGCCCCTAATATTTTATTACTGGCAAATATTGGCGCAGTACAGCTCAATTATCGCTATGGTATCGCCGAATGTGTGCGAGCGGTAGAATTGCTCGAAGCTGATGCCCTAATTTTGCATCTCAACCCGCTCCAGGAGTGCATCCAACCCCACGGCGATACCAATTTCAAGGGATTGCTCGATCGGATCGCTACCGTCTGTCAACAGCTACATGTGCCCGTAATTATCAAAGAAGTGGGAAATGGGATTTCGGCAAGTACCGCCCAACAATTGATTGCGGCGGGGGTAAGTGGGATTGATGTCGCAGGGGCTGGGGG
>CASBPY010000107.1 GCA_949127675.1 Synechococcales cyanobacterium PMM_0072 | reverse complement strand
TGCCAAGTCCGAATCGGCTTGGTCGAAAGGAGATTAATTCTCGATGCGACGATATGAATGTGTTGGTGGTCTTTGTCTTCATGCTTGGCAATGAAGTAACTGTGAGCTGGTAAATCTTCTTCTAGAGCTTCTTCTATCCCCCGTCTAACCAAATCTTCCGATACATCATCCTTTGACAGACGACCGTGAGCGATCTCAGTTTGGATTTTGGAGTAAGCGATGATGGTGGCGAGGTGACGGTCGCCGATTTCTGCCCATTGGTCATCGGAGAGTGGACGCTCTGTACTGGGGACAGATAGCATCAGATGATAGCAAGGATCTTTAATCTTGGGGTTGAGTGCTCCAGAAGATTTGAATTCTGCGACTAATGAAGCGACATCAGTACCATACATATTCCCACCAATGATTTTGGCTTTGGCTTTATCGACTACATATTTAGTCGTACCTTTGAAGGATTTATTCGCTTTGGTCTTGGCGATCATCGGGGAGCTGGGGATTGGTAAGTTCGCGCTGGACTAGATTGAGTAATGCTTTGAGTTCGGTCAGATCGGTCGAGTAACGATCGAGGGTATGCAGGTTCGGGCGGTCGTGGAAGATTTTAGTTAACTGGTTGATATTATTCCCAATCTTTTTGATTTGGTAAAGCAGTTCCCGATTGACTTCGGGCATGACTGGTTTAGTCCCGCGTTTTGGGCGGGGAAGTGGTGAGCCAAAGATTGCAGCTCTGATGTACGCGCTGCGGTCTACGCCGTCGCAACATTCGTCGAGGAGTTGCTTTTCGGTTTTGGTAACGCGGAAGACGAGGTTGATCTCTTTAATTTCGGTTGGGACGCTCGTTTTAGCTTTAGCGGTGAGAGCTTGTTGAATAGCGCGGACTCTATCGCGGCTGATATATTGGGGCATTTTATCGATTTACCTGTTGGAATTGGGGGCTTGGGGGACACCCCCAACCAGCCAAACACCGCATGGCGGTGTCTTGCTGGCCTATCGATGGGGTGTGATGCGAAGGTCTAGCCCATCAGGATCGCTGTCAGGGAGCCGCCTCTAGTTTTTAAGCAGCAGACAAGCCGACTGAATACGGCGGGTGTGAGGGCAGTCGAGGGATAATCTGCGCGGGAATTGAGATAGTTATTTTGTTCTAGCTGGGTACACTAACGATAGTATGTTCGATTTTAACTTTATTCGGATGAGGCAGACTATCGATGGCTAGAAAATCTAAGTCGGTTGCTAAACATCAAATTATCGAAATTGCTGCCAGTCTCAAAGCTAAAGCAGCAATTCCCATCACGGTTACTCTAGAAGCAACAATTTCTGAATTAGCACCCCAAATTCAAGCGATGCTGGATGCTGGCTATACCTATCCTGATGTGGCGGAAGTATTTAAGTCGCATGGGATCGAATTGGCGGCTAGTACTATTAAAAGCTATCACCGCAAACAGATTCAATCCCTACAGACGAATGTTGCGAAACAGCAGAGTTCTGGGAGTGAGCTGTCTTCAGTATCCACTCCCGCTCAGACATCAAAGAACGAACAGGTTAACCTTCAATCTGAGCGAATAGATGATGCTATCGAACAAGATGATTCGGCTGATGAAGATTCAGATGGTGAACAGATTAACCACTCATCTGATGCTGAAGATTCAGATGATGCTGAGATCGATCCAAGTGTAGATGAGCTGGCTCCATCGGTACCTAACCCAAATGCTAAGACGGCTGAATCTAAATTTAATGTGCCAGATCGGAGTAAGTTATGAAACGGATTGTGATGATTGTCGGTGGTAAGGGTGGGACGGGAAAAACGGCTCTGACTCGGTTGGAAGTAGATGAGTTACATACTCAAGGAATTAAATATATTGCCTATGATGCGGATACGGAAAATCCTGAATTGTACGAATATTACAAAGAATTTGGTTCTGGGGTCAGGTTACTTAATTTTCTGGAAGTGGCTGAAGCCAAGCGGTTTTTCTCAGAGATCAAAGCGGAATCTCCTGATGTGGTAGTAATCGATATGCCTGGAGCAAGTGGGAATAAAACTAGAGAAATTATTACGAAGTTTGGGTTGTTTAAGATCGCTAACGATTTGGGCTATCGGGTGACGCTGGTGACAGTACTAAATCTGGGGTTCTCAACGATTACGTCGATGATGACGATGGTAGATTTTTGCCAGGATCAGGTAGATTATGTGGTGGTCAAGAATCTCTGTTGGGATAAGGGGATGGGGTTTGGACGATGGGAGAGTAGTAAAACTAAGGTGAAGGTTGCTGAACTGAAAGGAATAGAGATCGAACTGCCAGAGTTGGAAGATTCGGTGTTCGATCTGTTGGTCGATAAGAGTATGCCTTATTCGCTAGCGACGGAAGACAATGGTATCCCGTTTGGCGATTATCTGTTGGTGAGTGCGTTTTTAGATCGCGCTCGACTGGAGTTAAAAAAGGCGGGTGTTTATCTGGGCTTGACTGCGGGTATTAGTAAACGGAAGGCGAAGTAATTAAATTTGTATGAGTAATTCGCACGGCAAGCAAGGTTCGCGTCAGGTCAATTCTGGCGGTAATGGGGATGGTGAGGAAATGATCTTAACTACGACGGAACTGGCCGAAATTAAGGAGGTGGTGGGGCGGTTACATAAGAAGATTACCGAGTTAGAGATTAGTCAAAAGTCAGAGCGAGAACAGGATCGAGCGGAGCTAAAGGCATGGGCACAAACGAATTTAATTCAGACTCAATTGTTGAGCAAACAGACGGCGGTAATCGAGATCTTGACGACGGAGCTGAAGGACTCGGAGCGATTAAAGCAGCAGTCGGAGACGCACAGCGAGAGCTTGCTGGTCGAATTGCAGAGCTTGAAAGGACTGTTGGGGAATATGCCCAAATCGTCGCCCAACGTCGAGAATCTCGAACTCAAAGGGCTAAAGACCGAAGTAGTAGCATTGCGGGAAGCATTGAAGGGGATGCCCCAGAAGTTAGAGACAGTCAGGCAGGGACAGAAAGAGCTGGCAGCTCACCAGTCGAAGTTGGATACCAAACTCCTGAGCATCGAGAACCAAACCGACCCCAGCCAGAACCAGAACGGTATCGCGGCATGGAACTCTAAAGATTGGTGGTTGTTGGGTGGAAAGGTGGTGCTTGTGGTTGGCTTGATGACTGGTTTTTGGCTGAATTGGACTAAGGTTGAAAATCAAGTGGGCTGGAGCTATACCAAGATCCAACGGATCGAGAAGAGGTTAGGGATTAAAAGCAACTAAAGCCATGCTAGTTTGCTTTTGAATGAGAATCATTCAAAAGCAGGGGTCTAGTCACGGTAGTCTGCTCGATCCTAAGCGACCTTTAGTTGATCTGGATCGAGCCAGGTGGTCATCCGACCATCTGGTGTCAGAGCGGCAATTCCGTTCGCCGGATCGACCACTTGCACGACCAACACTCCCCCATATTGTTGTGCAAGTTGGGAATTTTCACCGATATAGATACAGAGGGTACCAAATTTTAGAGTTGGAGTTTTTCGCTGTTTGCTAAAATCCGGTTTTGGGCACGGACTTAACGGACTTAACGGACTCACTTCACTAAAAGCATTGCTGTGATTGGATTCTAGCTGAGTCCGCTTGTGTCCGTTGCTATTTTCACCTACGGACTCAACGGACTCACTTTCGATAGATCTCAATTCACTGAGTCCGTTGCTATTTTCACCTACGGACTCATTTTCGATAGATCTCAATCCACTGAGTCCGTTGAGTCCGTTGCTATTTTCCGCTCGGACACAGTACGGACTCGACTGAACATCACTGTTTGCGCCATCACAGCCGCTTGAGTCCGCTGAG
>CASBPY010000106.1 GCA_949127675.1 Synechococcales cyanobacterium PMM_0072 | reverse complement strand
TTCCCCATTCCGACACAATTCTATTAGACTTAGTAAAGAAACGTAAACTGATTTAATAAATCAGCCAATGTTTCAATGTGTTGACTATGTAATTATTTTATTTAGGTCGATCGCGTGAAATAATGTCCCTATAATATCTGGAGTTTTGCTGCGTCATGACAATTGCAGTTGGCAACCAGCAATCTGACAAAGGCATCTTTGATGTCTTAGACGACTGGTTAAAAAAAGATCGGTTCGTATTTGTCGGTTGGTCTGGCATCTTACTATTTCCCTGTGCGTTCCTAGCCCTCGGCGGCTGGATGACTGGTACCACATTCGTTACTTCCTGGTACAGCCACGGTCTAGCATCTAGTTACCTCGAAGGTTGTAACTTCCTGACAGCAGCTTTATCCACTCCTCCAAACAGCGTCGGACACTCCCTGATGCTACTGTGGGGTCCTGAAGCACAAGGCGACTTTACTCGCTGGTGTCAATTGGGCGGTCTGTGGGCATTCGTTGCTCTACATGGCGCATTTGGTTTGATCGGCTTCATGCTGCGTCAGTTTGAAATCGCTCGTCTAGTTGGGATTCGTCCTTACAACGCACTAGCATTTTCTGGTCCAATCGCAGTATTCGTTAGTGTCTTCTTGATCTACCCATTGGGGCAGTCTGGTTGGTTCTTCGCTCCTTCCTTTGGTGTAGCAGCAATCTTCCGTTTCATCCTCTTCCTCCAAGGTTTCCACAACTGGACTCTCAACCCCTTCCACATGATGGGCGTTGCAGGGATTCTCGGTGGTGCGTTACTATGTGCGATTCACGGTGCGACTGTAGAAAACACCTTGTTTGAAGATGGCGATGGTTCTTCCAACACCTTCCGTGCATTTGACCCTACCCAAGCTGAAGAAACTTACTCGATGGTAACTGCGAACCGTTTCTGGTCGCAAATCTTCGGCGTAGCTTTCTCCAACAAACGTTGGTTACACTTCTTCATGCTGTTCGTCCCTGTGACTGGACTATGGATGAGTTCTGTCGGTATCGTAGGTTTAGCACTAAACCTCCGCGCTTATGACTTCGTTTCTCAAGAACTGAGAGCTGCTGAAGATCCTGAGTTTGAAACGTTCTACACCAAGAACATTCTGCTCAATGAAGGCATCCGCGCATGGATGGCTCCACAAGATCAACCACATGAACAATTCATCTTCCCAGAAGAAGTATTACCTCGTGGTAACGCACTCTAAGCTTTGAAACGTCGGAAGATAAATGTACAATTATGTTTATCTTCCGGTTTTTTTTAATTCCGTATTTATATTCATCGATCGAGGTACTGCAAGAGTGGAAACGCCCTTTAATCCTACAATGGTTGCAGGTGGTGGACGCGACGCAGAATCATCAGGGTTTGCCTGGTGGTCTGGTAATGCGCGTCTGATCAACCTGTCTGGTAAGCTGTTGGGCGCACACGTCGCCCACGCTGGTTTGATTGTGTTCTGGGCTGGAGCCATGTGCCTATTTGAGGTGGCTCACTTTGTCCCTGAAAAGCCAATGTACGAGCAAGGGATCATCTTGCTGTCTCACTTGGCAACCCAAGGTTGGGGTGTCGGTCCTGGTGGTGAAGTAGTGGATACATTCCCTTACTTCGTTGTTGGTGTACTGCACTTGATTTCTTCTGCTGTACTAGGTGTTGGTGGTCTATATCACGCATTGCGTGGTCCTGATACCCTAGAGCAATATTCTTCTTTCTTCGGTTACGACTGGAGAGACAAGGACAAAATGACTTCGATCTTGGGCTTCCACCTAATCATCTTGGGTTGTGGTGCATTATTGCTAGTCATCAAAGCAATGTTTGTTGGTGGTTTGTATGATACCTGGGCACCAGGTGGTGGAGATGTTCGCATCGTTACCAATCCTACGCTCAACCCGGCAATTATCTTTGGTTATTTACTGAAAGCTCCCTTCGGTGGCGAAGGCTGGATTATCAGTGTCAATAACTTAGAAGACGTTGTTGGTGGACACATCTGGGTTGCATTACTTTGCATCTCCGGTGGTGTCTGGCATATCCTCACCAAGCCTTTCGGTTGGGCGCGTCGTGCCCTCGTCTGGTCTGGTGAAGCTTACCTGTCCTACAGTCTAGCTGCTGTATCCTTGATGGCGTTTGTAGCGTCAATCATGGTTTGGTACAACAACACTGTTTACCCTAGTGAATTCTTCGGTCCTACTGGCCCTGAAGCTTCTCAAGCGCAAGCATTGACTTTCCTAATCCGTGACCAACGTTTGGGTGCAAACATTGCTACCGCTCAAGGTCCTACTGGTCTAGGTAAATACCTGATGCGCTCTCCTTCTGGAGAAATCATCTTCGGTGGCGAAACCATGCGGTTCTGGGATTTCCAAGGTCCTTGGTTGGAGCCATTACGTGGTCCTAACGGTTTGGACTTGAGCAAAGTCAAGAATGATATTCAACCTTGGCAAGCACGTCGTGCGGCTGAGTACATGACTCATGCACCACTGGGTTCCTTGAACTCCGTTGGTGGTGTCATCACTGAAACCAACGCATTCAACTACGTTTCACCTCGTGCTTGGTTGGCTTGTTCCCACTTCGTACTAGGATTCTTCTTCTTTATCGGTCACTTGTGGCACGCAGGTCGCGCCCGCGCTGCTGCTGCGGGTTTCGAGAAAGGAATTGATCGCGATACGGAAGCAGTATTGTTCTTGAACGACATCGACTAATCATCGGTGCTTCTAGAATTTAGTTAGCTACACAAAGACTCCTGTCGATTCGGCAGGAGTTTTTGTTTGTAGGAGACTAGCTATGATTGAAAGCTATCGGCGCACTAACAAGAAAACTTAGATTTCTGAACTCTTTTCAGTTAGAGTTGGAGATTCACTGTCAGATTCTGAATCTATTTCTGGATCTGGATCGATGGATTCAGCCCGCTTTAAACTAAGTTGGTTAATGAGTGATAGTACACTGGTTGCTCGATCGAATGATGTATCCTCAACAAAGATCACCGTGGGAGTACGTCTGAGTCCGACTCGTTTACCAATTTGACTGCGGACGTAGCCAGTGACGGCTTTGAGTCCTTCCATCGTCTCCGCTCGAACTTCCTCACTACCGTAAATACTGACAAAAACTTTGGTATGCTGAAGATCGCCAGCGACATCGACAGCAGTAACGCTGACCATGCCAGCACCAACCCTGTCGTCCTTGATATCAAACAGGATCATCTGACTGACTTCGCGCTTGATTAGTTCAGCGACACGAGCCACACGACGATTATTAGTCATAATTTTTATTATATCTTGCTATCCGATCGACCCAACTTTAGGAGATCGGTGTAAACCCTAACATTGCTCTAAACGTCAAAATTACTGTCATGACGGTTCCCACCAAAAATCCCACCAGCGCGACTGCTGTAATCGGCCGCTTCCACAACGGTGCTACCCAGCCAAATGCTGAAATAAAGATACCGAGGATAATCGTAATAAAGTAACTTCCGTATCGTCCTACGTTATCAAAAAAATCACCAAACATTACACTTTTGATTCTACTAGCTGCCAGCAATCATTATAACCGAATTCAAAGGACGAAGATCTCGCCTACCTACCCACGCTCAAAACCCATCTCCAACCCCTCCGAGGAGGGCAGTATGATTATGCAACCCAAATTTGCGAATGAATTAGCTTGGCAACAAGCGGAGTTTTTGATGCAACCGATCTATATTCGCATTATCGATCGAATCCGCCAACAGTCAGAGGTTTCGACATGGGAGGTGAGTTATGAGGAGGTGAAGGAACCGCAGCCGACCAATTATCTCTGTTTGAAATCACCAAATGGTCTGTTGAAGTTCGATATTTGGGATTTGTGCTATCAGGTCTGTTTTCTCAATTATCATGGCAGTCACAGCGAGATCGGCAGTCAAGTGGTAGAAGTAGATGCTAGTTTGATTGACATGGAGGCACAGAGTCCTGACTGGACTCGGTTAGACAATAAGGCGAAGGATGTGATTTTACGTGTCTTTGAGAATTTGCCTGGATAAATTTCGATCGAACTAACACCCACAACAAATACAATTGTGAATAATCTACAAACAACACTGCAAGCTGCTCGATCTGGTGCTGCTATTTATGATAGTTCTAATTGGGGAAAAATCCTCGTTGGCGATCGAGACCGCTTACGTTTCCTACACAATCAAAGTACCGCAGACTTTGAAAAGCGTCAGGTGGGAGAGCTTGTCGATACAGTATTTGTAACTTCTACGGCACGGACGATCGATCTGGCAACAGGATTAATTTTAGACGATCAAGTATTATTAATCGTATCGCCCAATCGTCGGGAATATCTATTTAATTGGCTCGATAAATATATCTTTTTTGCCGATCGAGTAACGTTAAAGGATGTTACTGATAGTTTTGCTAGTTTTACCTTAATGGGTGCAGAAAGTAAAGCGATATTAACCCAATTGGGTTGTCCAGACTTGATTGAATCAAATCCTTCTAGCCATCAGTTATGTCAAGTTAATGGAATTGAAGTTCGGATCGCGATCGGAACTGAATTGGGCTTACCTGGATATCGATTAATAGTCTCTGGCGGAGCCTCTCCAGCGGAGAATCGATCTCAGTCAGTAGCATTACAACAAGCTCTCACTAATTTAGGTGCAGTAACTCTGGGCGAGGATGCTTGGGAATGCCTGCGAATCGCTCAAGGCAGACCCAAACCAGATGCGGAGTTAACAGAGGATTACAACCCCTTGGAGGTGGGTTTATGGCAGACAATTTCGTTTAGCAAGGGCTGTTATATCGGTCAAGAAACGATTGCACGTTTGAATACTTATAAGGGTGTAAAACAGTATTTGTGGGGCGTTAAATTAGCTAGATCTGTGGCGGTGGGTACGGTGATAACTGTCGATGGCGAAAAGGTTGGAGTTTTAACCAGTTGCAGTGAGATCGATGGGGAGATCCTAGGATTGGGCTATATTCGATCAAAGGCTGGTGGTGTCGGCTTAAAAGTAACGGTGGGAGACGTTGCTGGCGAAGTGATTAGTCTTCCTTTTGTTCAACATGAATACCCCGTTTAACCTAGCTATCAATTATCAATTAACCCAAATAAGCTTGTCGAACTCGCTCGTCAGCTAATAGATCTGCGGCACGTCCAGACAGGGTAATTTGTCCCGCTTCTAATACATAACCGCGATCGGCAATTTGTAACGCTAGATTGGCATTTTGTTCTACCAGCAAAATTGTTACTCCTTGCTCGCGGAGATTTTTAATAATCTCAAATATCTCTCGGACAATTGATGGTGCTAGACCCAGGCTTGGTTCATCTAATAGTAACAGTTGGGGGCGACTCATCAATGCACGGGCGATCGCCAGCATTTGTTGTTCCCCCCCACTGAGTGTTCCCGCTAATTGATTGCGCCGTTCGGCTAGTCGGGGAAATTGTTGAAATTGTAATTCTAGATCAGACTTAATCCCCAATCGATCGTGACGACAATAGGCTCCTAATGTCAAATTATCTAATACCGTTTGTTTCGTTAATACCCGCCGACCTTCAGGACTGTGAGCAATACCCAACTTAACGATCGCATGGGCATAATTACGAGTAATTTCTTGACCGTGATAAATAATCTGCCCACTACGGGTTTTAATGATGCGAGAAATAGCTCGAAGCGTCGTACTTTTCCCTGCTCCATTTGAGCCAATTAATGTGACAACTTCTCCAGTTTTGATGATCAAATTTAGGTCTTGAAGAGCCTGAATTCCCCCGTAATTAACATACAGATCCTTAACTTCTAAGATTGGCGGTATCTGTTGAACGGCTGCTGACATATTTTTTTACTTTAAAATTATTAATTAATTAATTAATCACTCACATCCTAAATAAGCTTCAATTACAGCCGGATCATTGCGGACAATTTCAGGATTACCTAATGCAATTAATTGACCAAAATCTAGTACGGCAATCCGATCGCATAAACCCATGACTAGTGGCACATGATGTTCAATCAATAATATTGTGAGATTAAACTGCTCTTGAATTTGACGGATAAAATCACTTAATTGACCTTTTTCACTGGGATTCATTCCCGCAGCGGGTTCATCTAATAATAAGATTTGGGGTTGCAATGCTAAGGCACGAGCAATTTCTAGCCGCCGTCTGTCGCCATAGGCTAAGTTATTAGCCGAACTGGAGGCTCGATCTCCCAAACCGACTAAATCTAGTAATTGATAGGATCGATCGCGGATATCCCGTTCTTCGGCTGGTGTAGGTGGTAAATTAAAGATACCTTGGAATAGTCCACTATGAGTTTGAATGTGATGAGCGATGGTGATATTTTCCAATACTGATAAATTACCAAACAGCCGAATATTTTGAAATGTCCGAGCAATTCCCCGTTTAGCAATTTGAAACGGTCGCAGACGGGAAATATCCATACCTTCGTGCAACATTTGGCCACTTGATGCCTGAATTAATCCTGTCATCAGATTAAAAGTCGTAGTTTTTCCCGCCCCATTGGGGCCAATTAAGCCAAATATTTCGCCCTTATTCACGGTAAAAGAAACGTCATTTACCGCCACCAAACCCCCAAATCGGCGAGTAAGTCCTTGGGCGGTAAGTACAACATCAGTCTGGGTGGGAATAGATACCATCGATCGAGTGGTGCGGATCGGATCCTAAATCAGTCACTACATATTAAGCTAAAGTGAGACGAATCTTAGCTGATTCGCTCAAATATCTGGGGCAAATATCTGGGGTAACTAAAAATGAAAATTCGATCCACCTTAACTCTGATTGCCATCACCTGCGGTATTGCGATTGACCTTGTACAGTATAGTATCCCTGCCCAAGCCCAGGTTCCCGCCCCGATGTCCAAAAAAGAGCAAGCCCGATATACTAGTTTTGCGACTGCTGGGATCAAATTAATCAAACCCGATGGCTTTGATCCTGCTGAGAGTTTTGATGGTTTTCAACAAACCAGTACCCAGTCATCCGTGATGGCGATCACCCTTCCTGGGCCATTTAGCAAAGTCACCAGTGGCTTTAATGCTACCCAGTTAAAAGCACGCGGCATAACCCTCAAGAGTAGCGAAAACATTTCGATCGATGGTAGTAAAGGCATTCTAATTAACCTTACTCAAACTGCCTACGGCATCGAATTTAGTAAATGGATTGTTGCTTTTGGTAATGAACAAGAAACCAAAATGGTGACGGCAACCTTTCCAAAAAATCGATCAGCCAAATTATCGCCCATTCTTAAATCAGTCGTCCTCACCGCCAAACATGACACTACGCCGCCACCCGCTCTCGGCTCTAATCTAGGGTTTAAGATCATCCCATCCCCAAAGGTTAAGCTGACACGGGTGATTGCAAAAGCGTTGATGTATACCAAGGATGGGTCAATTCCCGCCAAGTCACCAGAAGACCCCTTATTTATTGTTGCTCGATCGTTTTCAGAGGTCGAGATTGGTGACAAAAAAGAATTTTCCACTCGGCGGATATCTCAGCAGAACAGCATCAAGGTAAATTCAGTGATCAGTACCGATCGAATTGTAATTGATGGTCTTGACGGTTATGAGATTATTGCTGAGGCAAAGGATACAGCTTCAGATACGCCAATTACTATTTATCAAACGATGTTATTTGACAAGAAGTCTTATATCTTGATTCAAGGCATTGTCGGGACTAATATTCTTGATCAATATCTGCCAGAATTTAAAGCAATGGCGCGTAGCTTTACACAACAAAAATGATGAGGATGGTCGAGCATCAGTCAATAACCATTTATAGGTAAATAGCAGTATGGGCAGTTGGCAGGCGATCGGGGCATCGATTTTATTTGTTAGTGCCATTGGCATTATCATTATGGAGTGGATGCCACTAGCAGTTGCAGCAATACTGGGAGCATTACTATTAGTAGTTTCAAATATTTTGACACTAGATCGGGCAATCGGCTACATTGCCAGTAGTCACGCCACATTAGGGCTATTTTTCGGTGTGATGGTGATGATTCGGGCGTTGCAACCCACTCAGGTGTTTGATTACTTAGCTACTCAGATGGTCATCATAGCTAAAGGCAAAGGTAATCGGCTATTACTGGGGATTGTGGCAATTACCACCTCGACTTGTGCTGTGCTGCCAAATGCCACCACGGTAATGCTCCTGGCACCCTTAATTCCACCTCTAGCTCAAGAAATTGGTGTGGATTTTGTGCCCCTGTTGATTTTGATGGTGTTTGTCGCCAATAGTGCCGGATTACTAACTTTAGCGGGAGATCCGGCAACTTTTATTGTCGGTAGTTCAATTAAAATGACATTTATTGGTTATCTCCAAACTGTCAGTTTTGGTGGCGTGTTAGCATTACTCGTCGTCGTGGCAACTCTACCATTTTTATTCAAGAAAATCTGGCAAACTGAACTCTCTAGCACGGCAATATTGCCGCGCGCCGCGATTAAGCATCCCCGAATGCTCGGATTAGGATTGGTAATTGTCCTGCTGGTATTAGTTTTCTTTGTTGTCGGGGAAATGCTCCCCACCCCAATTTCACCGACAACAGTAGCCTTGTTAGGTGCGGCACTGTGTCTTTTACTTGCCCACAACAGCAAGATTGATTCCGTTAACAATATTCTGCGGGATGTGGACTGGAGTACGCTGCTATTCTTTATGAGTACTTTTGTACTGATTGGTGGTTTGCAATATACAGGTGTCGTTAGTAGTGCCTCCAGCATGTTGGCATTGCTATTGGGCAAAAACATCGCCCTGGGTACGATCTTGCTATTATTCTCTGTCGGACTGCTTTCTAGCGTGGTACCAAATATTCCGTTGGTAGTCGCAATGGTGCCGATGCTCCAAGAATATTTGGTTGATGCTGGCTTTGTTGCGGCGGAGATGTTCAGCCCTAGTTCGACTACACCCCTACCACCAGAGGTTCTACCACTATTCTATGCCATGATGTATGGCGCAACTTTAGGTGGTAACGGGACTCTATTTGGTGCATCGGCAAATATAGTTGCCGCAGGTATCTCTGAGCAGCATGGTAAACCGATTTCATTTCAACAATTTCTTTATTATGGGTTGCCGACAATGGGTCTACAATTAGTGGTGTTGGCAGCTTATGTGACGATAGTTTTTCTGCAAAAGTAACTGCCTAAGCTACTGAAGGTGATTATTTTGTTGATTTCTGTTCCCGTTGAGTCGATCTCTTGAATAACCCCGCCGGAACTAAACCTTGGGGGAAAAAGATTGTCCCCAATACGATCAACAAGCCAAAAATCATCAATCGCCCATCTCTCAGGAACTGGGCGATAAATAGTGGTAAATTTGGGATATCTGCCGCAAACCGCAATAACTCCGGCATTGCCGTAAATACCATCCCGCCCAATACCGCACCCAAAAAGCTACGCGAACCACCAATTAGGACGAAAGTTAAGTAGACAATACTTGCATCAAAAGTACCTTGACGCGCATTCCAAGTATTAAGAAAGTGGGCACTAACCGCACCGACAATACCTGCAAGAATCGCGCCTAATGTAAATGCTAGAACTTTGTAATAAGTAGGATTTATTCCCATTGCATCAGCGGCTAGTTCATCTTCCCTAATCGCCACTAAAGCACGTCCCACCCGAATATTTTCGAGTCGATAGACAAATGCCATACTCAATAATAGTAATGGTAAAGCGATCCACAGGTACTCGATCGGGCTACTAAATGGCTGGGGGATGCCAAAAATACCGACGGCTCCGCCCGTAATTTCTAGGTTAAGGGATAGAATACGGAGAATTTCGATAAAAGCAATAGTAGCGATCGCCAGATAAATGCCCCGTAGTCTTAGGGCTGGCACTCCGACCATAATTCCTAATATGCCGCAAACAATACCCGCGATCGCCATTTCTAGCAATAATAAGGGGATCGGAAATGCCCCCGTGGTCACAAATACTTTAGTTGATAAAATTGCGGCAATATAACCACCAACAGCATAAAAGCCAGGACTAGCTAGTGACAATTGACCCGCCATTAATGGTAAATACAGGGAAATACCCAACATCGAACCAAATAGCATCGAAACAATTAAAAAGCCATAGGTAGATAAAAAATCATTCATTTATTTTTGTTAGTATCTCTTAAACTTTTTGGATTAATTTCTGTCCCAATATTCCTTGGGGACGTACCAGCAGAATCACAAATAAAATCGCAAAAGCCACCGCATCTTTATAGCCCGAATCGGGAACAAATGATTCAACCATTCCAATTAATAAACCGCCAATGACAGAGCCTGGAATACTCCCCAATCCGCCCAAAACGATCACAGCTAAACCTTTTAGCCCGAAACCAATCCCAAAATATGGCCCAGCAATCCCAAAACTAGAGCCAACCAGAGTGCCTGCAATACTGCCCAAGAAGCCACTAACAAAAAAGGACAGCATGATAAACCGTTCGGTATCGATGCCCAGCAAACTGGCAGTAGTTGGATCTTCAGCTACTGCTCGCATCGCCTTACCATACTTGGTTGCCGTAATAAAATAGGTCAATCCCGCCAGGATCAGCCCCGATATCCCAAAGATAATAATCTGAACTGTGCGAATTGCGATCGGATTTTCAGTGCTACCAAAGTTAATCGCCGATGGTAAATCGCCGTAAGTATTACCTGGAAATGTATAATTCTCAGCTCCAACTAAGTATTGAATTAAATTCACCACCACCAGAGCAACACCCAGGCTAGAAACTACCATCAGCAGCGGATCTGACTGTTTGCGGCGGAGGGGACGATAGGCTAGTCTTTCGATCGCCACTGCTACTCCACCTGCTAAGATTGCCGCTAAGATTGCCGCTAACCAAAACGGTAATTGGATCCCCAGTGAAAAGTTGGCTAGTAATCCATTGAAGCCAAATTTTCCACCCATTAAAGCATAGGTAAAGTAAGCACCCAAGGTGAAAATTGCCCCATGTGCAAAATTAATAATTCCTAGGATTGAGAAAA
The DNA here is from genome assembly GCA_949127675.1 of Synechococcales cyanobacterium PMM_0072. Classification (GTDB taxonomy): domain Bacteria; phylum Cyanobacteriota; class Cyanobacteriia; order Cyanobacteriales; family Chamaesiphonaceae; genus Chamaesiphon. The sequence goes on along the minus strand of CASBPY010000106.1, from coordinate 690 downwards.
CTAAGGTGTAGCCCAGCGCGAAAATAGCGTAGACACTGCCGATCGATAAACCGCCTAATAAATTCTGTAGAAATACCGTCATGCTCTTAATTCTATCACCAGAGAGATCTCCAACTTATCGAGGTTTCCCGCCCATGAAAACACCCAAATTTGATCGTAGATATCAAATTGACTTATTTGAGAAAGGTAAACTTGCCATTAGTACCATCTGCATCCATCTTAATTTGCGCTACATAAAAATCCTTCTGGACGATCTCACCGATTGGCGTAAACGAAATCTCACCCAAAGGCGTACTGTACTTACCTGCCAACAATTGTTTATTCAATCCTACCCGCAGATCGCCAATCAGTTGAGCATTAACTTTCGTTGTGGGAGTTGCTTTGGATAATGCCGTGAGTGCCTCAACAAAGACTTGCACTCCTGTAAAAGCTTGGGCACTAAATTGGGGCGGTTCTTTCTGGTACTGCGCCATATAAGCATCCCTAAAAGCCTTATTCACCAGATTAGGTTGAGCTGGATTGTAAGCCTGTGCAATCAAGATCCCATCGCAGAGCTTTTTACACACAGGGAAAAGATTGGAAGTATTTAAACCATTACCACCAATGATTAGCCCCTTGTAACCTAGTTCCCGCAATTGGCGAATCAAATTACCCCCATCGGCAGCTAATCCAGACACGATCACTAGATCT
>CASBPY010000105.1 GCA_949127675.1 Synechococcales cyanobacterium PMM_0072 | reverse complement strand
GTTGCTAGGAACGGCAGCGGTGGCTGTATACGCCTATAGAACATTGGGGCTATGGCACTCGCTGGCATTCATGATTCCAGCAATCGGCTTATCTTTGTGCAGCGAATTATTAGGGACTAGTACTGGTTTCCCCTTTGGGCATTACCACTATCTATCTGGATTGGGCTACAAAATTGCTGGAACAGTCCCATTTACTATTCCCCTCTCCTGGTTTTATCTGGGGTTTAGTGCTTATATTATTGCCCGTGCGGGATTAGAAACTCTCGCTATTTCCCAGACTTGGAAATATGTTGGGGCGATCGGTTTTGGATCTCTATTACTGACTTCTTGGGATTTTGTCCTCGATCCAGCCATGAGCCAAACGACTGTACCATTCTGGATTTGGGAACAGCCAGGGGCATTTTTTGGAATGCCTTATGAGAATTTTGCGGGTTGGTTTGGTACTGGAGTGGTATTTATGACAGTTGCTACGCTGATTTGGAGACTGAAGCCACTGAGATTACCGACAACAGATCTGGGTTTACCACTAGTAATTTATCTGGGTAATTTTGCATTTGCGACGATCACCAGTTTAGCGGCTGGGATCTATATTCCAATTCTATTAGGACTGGTATTAGGTGTGGCACCGATTCTGATCCTGTATCAAATGGCGACGACTCAATCTGGCGAAATTTCGGGTGAAGGGTTGGTTAAAGCAGTTGGAGAATGAGCAAATATTGAGTGCTGTTTCACTGGTGCTGTTAATGTGCCAGGGAACGGCTAGTTTAATTCTATTATCTCGACTAGTCAAAGGGGCGATTCGTCGCCCGCCACTGACCGCTAAGACGGCAACACCAGCCCAATCAGGGCTGGTGAGTGTGGTAGTCCCCAGCTTGAATGAGGTCGATCGAATTGCCCCTTGTTTAGCAGGATTGAGTCAGCAAGGGGCTGAAGTGCGAGAAATTCTGATTGTCGATAGCAACTCTCAAGATGGCACTCGCGATCGAGTTAAAGCTGCTGCTGCATTAGATTCTCGCTTTCAGCTCCTGACTGATGATCCGCTACCTGTTGGCTGGGTTGGTCGTCCTTGGGCACTACACTATGGATTTTTAGCTAGTTCTACTGATAGTGAGTGGGTTTTGGGTGTCGATGCTGATACCGAACCCCAGCCTGGATTGGTGGCGAGCCTGGTGGCAGCAGCGATCGAGGAAGGTTACGATCTAGTCTCATTGTCACCCCAATTTATTCTCAACGATCCAGGTGAATGGTGGCTCCAACCCGCTCTGCTGATGACTTTACTCTACCGTTTTGATTCATCAGGCGTGCGAAATCAACCACCCGATCGAGTGATGGCAAATGGGCAGTGTTTCCTGTGTCGCCGTCAGGTGTTAGAACAATTAGGTGGATATACTAGCGCGGCGAGTTCCTTCTGTGATGATGTCACTCTCGCCCGCAATGCCGCCAAACAAGGTTTTAAGGTTGGATTTTTGGACGGTGCCAAGGTGATTCGGGTCAGAATGTATGTGGGAATAGCGGAAACTTGGCGAGAATGGGGTCGATCTCTAGATCTCAAGGATGCGACAACTCCACCGCAGTTGTGGAGTGATTTGGCTTTGTTACTGCTAGTTCAAGGATTACCCATACCGCTAATTTTAATACTTGGGAGCTGTCTAAACGAGGGTTATTCTTTCCCAACTTTACAACTAGCGATCGGCTTAAATCTATTTTTAGTAGTGATCAGATTCTCGCTATTACTGGCAATTTATCCTTCTTATGCTCGTGATCGATTCACCCTATCTGCATTAACCTTTTGGTTGTCACCATTAGCCGATCCGTTTGCTGTTTTACGCATTTTTATCTCAGCTTTTCAGCAACCAAAACAGTGGCGCGGTAGAGTTTATTAAATTAGTGGGTGGTGAATTGTGAATAGTTATACAGTTCGCGTAGACGGACTTTGCATCATGAGCAGAGACTTTATGCTTTAGGTCACATTGACTTTCACCTTCCGAATTTCTTGCCAGAGTTGATCGTACTCGACTTGGCTTTTAGCGGGTAAAGGATAAATAAATTCACTTCTACTTAGAACATCTTTTGGTGGCAAAATTAGTGAATTCTTGCGAATATCTGGAATAATTTCAATAGGATCCATACTAGTGAGTAATGGTGATCCGCTTGATGTCAGCAATGAGATCTGGTTAACCACTTTTGGCTGTAAACAATAATCGATCCACTGATTGGTTAACTTGACTCGATCGCTATTCTCAGCCAAGAGCTTTTCTGCTGGTGATAATTGGGCTGAAAGTGATGGTTGTACCCACAAGTCTGCAAAAATTGCCGTACCACTACGAGGAACAATTGCTCCCATTATGGGGTTACGTTGAATTAGATTGATCGCATCTGAAGACCAAGCTAAAGCAGCCCAGGTATCGCCCATAATTAATGGTTGCAGATAATTGTCAGAACTATAAAACTTTACCTGTTGGTGCAGTTTTTCCAGATCTAGTTTGAGGTTTTTTGACTGACTAAGATCCGTAGTATTATATGAAGATCCTGACTTTTTCAGAGTCAAACCAATTACTTCACGCGATCGATCTAGTAGTGAAATTCGTTGCTTTAGCTGAGGATTCCACAAATCTGCCCAATCAGTTGGTACTGAAATATTAGCGTCT
>CASBPY010000104.1 GCA_949127675.1 Synechococcales cyanobacterium PMM_0072 | reverse complement strand
GTGTCAAATCATTTGATGTCTCCTGTGACTTTATCCATCTCATACCGACCTATATTGCAATGAGTCAAAGCGATAGCTATAATCAGATTGCTTTTGCATTAGAGATTCTGAAGTTGCTATCTGAGCAGCCATATCAAAAAAAAGAATTGGTTGAGAAGCTTACCGAATTTCTTTATCTTCGAGGTAAACAATCTGACGATATTGATATTTCGCAAAAACTGATAAGGATGATTGCAAAGTTACGAGACAGTGGCTTTGTAATTCAAAGTGCGCGCAATCGCCCTTACGTATTAACGAAATCGAACTTTCCTATTATTCTTTCATCCGATCAACGTGAAGCCCTCGCGATGGCAATATACGCTCTCGACAGCATGGGCTTCTCTCGGCAAGCTAGTCAGATTACTCAATTAATTGGGAGTACTAGCCCTGGACAACCTAGTCAATTACATTTCAACTTTAATCCACCTATTGACTACAATTCAGAACGAATCGAAACTCTCGTTGCTACCCTTCAAGAAAGAATTCACCAACGCCGTCGTTATACGATTAGATATCGTAGTAGTCAGGGTAATGAAAATACATGGGATCTCGATCGCTCTGAATTACGTTTTCACAATGGTGTTTTATATTTGTTTGCTTGTGCGCCTGACTTTAATATCCGTAATCACATTGTCGAAAAGAACCATCTCTTTCACATCGATCGCATTGTTAAAATCGGTGCAGCATCAGAAGCACCTTGGGGTATACTCCATTTCCCTACTATCACTCTGCGTTACCGGATGAGTGGTGCGCTTGCTAACTATCAGCCTCGTCGCGGTCATGAAAGGATTGTTGCTCAAGCTCCTTCTACTTGGGTAGAAGTTGAGACTCAAGAAGATTATCTGTTTTGGTTTAGACAACGCATTTTACAATATGGTGAAAATGTCAGATTGATAGAACCTGATTGGTATGTTCAGAAGATTGCTCAATCTCTTCAGCAATCAGCAAGGCAATATGAATCTTTTCAGAAAGAGTAGTGTGATCGATTAGTTCTCCATTTTGGTTCAAGCGCGAAATATCCCGCTATGGCAAAGATTGTGAAGTAATCTCGCCGCAGATAATGCGTAACGCGATTGTCCTAGAAATTAAAACAATGCAGCGACGATATGAACATGATTAATAAAAACGTCACCTAAAACAACACTCTAAACGTTTTCTATAAACCCAACCCGATGAAATCGGTGTTTTCGTGCCCGATCGCTCAAAGTCACTTTGTCAAGTTTTTTCAGTAAAAAACTTGACAATCATCATCCAGCTAACGACAATAAGAGCTAGATAGCAACAGAGTTTCAGCCATGAAAAGGCAGACTTATCCGACAGCCAAACAGATTCGAGATCGGATCGAACGATCGACTAATTCCTATTGGCGGCACAACGACTTCGCCGATTTGCCCCCATTTGCCGTCAGCCAAACCTTATCCCGACTGGTGAAAGCCGGAGTATTAGAGCGCGTCAGTAAAGGTTTATACTACCGCACCCGCATCACTCGCTTTGGTCGCACTCATCCCACCCAGAGCGAGATTCAATCCCTACCAATCCCTCAAATCGTCCTCCCTGCGGGGATTAGCGCGGCAAACCTCTTAGGCTTGAGTACCCAAAATGCCGTGCGCGGCGAATTTGCCACCGCCGCCGCCAGCGTCCCCCGCAAAATTCTCGGTACCCGCGCACGGATTCATACCAGCCGCCCAGCAGACTGGAACTCCCTATCTCCCACCAACGCCGCCCTGCTCGACTTACTCAGATCCAGGGGTAAATTCAGCGAACTATCCGACAAAGAGACACAGCAACGATTACTGGATTATCTGCGCCAAGACGATTGTTTCGCTCGCTTACTGGAGATTGCCAACACCGAACCGCCACGAGTTCGAGCGATGTTGGGTGCCCTGGGACAAGAACTAAAGAAAAGTACCCAGCAACTCGCTCCGCTCCGCCAATCTCTAAATCCCTTCTCCCGCTTTGACTTTGGCAAGCTGTACACCTTACGTTATGCCAAGGTATGGCAAGCTAAATGAAACTATTTGAATCGCTCCATTTAGCGATCGAGAGTGCCGATATTGCGATCGACTGTCTTTGACATTTACCAGATCTTGGATAATAATACCTATAGATACAAACAAGTGTAAGTAATATTATCCACAATTAGGAGCGAACCAGTGGCGACGGCTCTAACCAAAGCACTGCAATCGATTCAAGCGCAAGGTCAATTCATTCGGACGGCTCAGGCTCTCAAAGCAGGTATTCACCCCCGTACCCTCTACCAGCTTCGGGATAGTGGCTGTTTGGAGCAAATCTCTCGTGGCGTTTATCGCCTCGCAGAACAGGCTCCCGTATCCGACCCAGACCTATTTACCATCGCCACCCGAATTCCCCAAGGGGTAATTTGCTTGGTTTCGGCACTAGCTGTTCATGGTATTACCACTCAGATTCCGCGAAATGTGGAAATTGCCCTCCCTAAAGGCACTGAATCGCCCAGGCTCGACTATCCACCCATAACCCTGCACCGCTTCTCCACGGCTAGTTTCAATGCAGGGATTGAAATCCATGAAGTTGATGACATCCCAATTCGGGTCTATAGCCCAGAAAAAACCATTGCCGACTGTTGTAAGTTTCGGCATCAAATCGGGATGGATATTTTCTTAGAAGCTCTAGAACTCTACCAGGAGCGGAAGCGGGCTAACTTTGCGCTGATTTTAGACTATGCCCAAATTTGCCGCGTGGGGAAGGTGATTAAACCTTATCTGGAAGTGATGCTATGACTGATAAACCCGTCAAGAATATTGCGGCATCCGTGCGGCAACGGCTTTTGAATCGAGCCAAGCAAGATCGCCGTCCGTTCAATGAACTGCTGCAATATTATGGGATGGAGCGATTTTTATATCGCTTGTCCCAATCGCCCTACTCCTTACAGTTCGTTCTCAAGGGCGGAATGATGCTGCGGGTGTGGAATATCTCAGAGTCGCGTCCGACGATGGATATTGATATGCTGGGTAGAACTAGTAACGAGCCGAGTCAGATTATCCGCCAGATGCAGGAGATTATTACTCTGACAGTCGAATCCGATGGCATGGTTTTCGACCCAGCATCGCTCGTAACCGAGCCAATTACCAAGGATGCTGACTATCAAGGCGTTCGGGTGCGGTGTTTGGGTTACTTAGATAGGGCTAAAGTCAATATTCAACTCGATCTGGGTTTTGGGGATGTAGTTTTTCCCCAACCGGAGACATCTTTGTTACCGACGCTGTTGGATTATCCCGCGCCGCAACTGCTCTGCTACAGCCGAGAAAGTGTCATTGCCGAGAAGTTCGAGGCAATGTTGAAGCTGGGGGCGTTGAACAGCCGGATGAAGGATTTCTATGACCTTTGGCTGCTGTCCCAGCAGTTCGATTTTGATGGTGTCAAGCTGACTGAAGCGATCCGGTTGACCCTCGACCATCGGGGGACGGCGATCTCTGACTCGATTGTGCCTTTTACTGAAGAGTTTGCCAGGGATAAGCAAGTGCAGTGGGTGGCTTTGTGTAAGCGACTGGGGCGGGAACAGACTCCGACGGAGTTTTTACAGGTGGTTGAAGTGATTCGGGAGTTTCTGGCTCCGCTAGTTGCTGCGTTGGTGAATGATTCACAGCCGCCGAGTCGATGGGTGGCGGGTGGTGGTTGGAGTAGTTAGAGTGCGATCCCCTCAAACCCGATTCCGTTCAGGTGTGGCGCAGATTTTAGGTCGTTTCGCTGGGTAAACGTTTGCTACCAGTAAGGGCTGTTATTATCAGCAAGTTTCAGATAATTTCAATCAGTAACTGACTGAATCGACTAAATATCAACGATATCTCTACTGTTGAAACGTTTTCAAACGTTTGTGAGCAGTACTATTAATTAATAGGGATGCAAAATTATCAACTGGGGGCGATTGCGATGGATGACCCAATACCGACTGTCACTGGTACAGATGCCACAGCCGTTCCCCCCGTTCTCGATGCCGACAATCTGATTAAAGTGTTCATGCACTTTCTGACTTTCGATGTTGCCGATGGAGCCGCCAGTGCGGAAACGATTATCGCCTATTGGAGTCAGGTTAAAGCCTACCTAAACTGGTGCCAAGTTCAAGCTGTCGATCCGAGTACGGCGAATCGAGACACGATTAAGGTTTACCGTCATTATCTAGTCCAGCACGGTTATGGACGGAATACGATCGCGTTGAAATTATCTGCCGTGCGAAGATTTTACGATGCGGCGATCGAGTATGGTTTGCTGGTCTACAACCCCGCGCATGGGATTAAACCGCCCCGAACTTCCACTCACCCAGCCGAAACGATTACCTATTTGGAGCAGGATGAAGCCAATCGATTGCTCCAAGGGATCGATAATCGTGATGAGTTGAAGTTAGTCCGCGACCAGTTAATGCTGGGTTTGATGACGATTGAGGGAACGAGATCGGTAGAGTTATATCGATGCAACTTGGAGGATATCAAACGGTTGGGTCAGGATGTGGGTTTGAAGCTCAATGGTAAACGTCGCGTCCGCACGATTCCTTTAACGCCTGAGTTGGCGAAGTTATTAGATATCTATTTGACCCTCAGACGGGCGGCGGGGTTTGGGAGTACTTTAACTGACCCATTGTTTATTAGCTTCGGGCATCAATGCGTTGGTGAACGTTTATCACGGCGGGGGATGCGGTATTTGGTAGACCATTATCTGAATGCGGCTGATTTAAAAGTCCAACCAGGGCGGAAGATTTCAGCTCATAGTTTGCGGCATACAGCGGGGACTTTGGCGGTACAAAATGGGGCAAGTTTAAGACAGGTGCAGGAGTTATTGGGTCATGCAGATCTCAGGACTACGGCGATTTATACCCACGTCGGGGATAAGTGGAAGAATAATCCAGGGTTGAAATCAGGTGTGAGTGTGTTTAAACCACAGGATGATGAAGCGGCAAACCCAGAAAACAGCTAAATCTATAATCAATATTCTTTATTCTAGATTCTTTATTCTAGATTCTAGATTCTTTAAAGTTGATTGCAAATTTTCCTCGGAGTCAATCTCCGTCCAGTCTACAGGCATAGCTTTGAATAACTCTACGGCAGCTTGTACCCAAACTTCTTTGGGAATTTTAGCTCCATGTTTGCGCTTGCCTTTTTTTAGCAGCTCGTTTAACCAGTCATTCAACTCGATCGGAAAGCGGAGATTGACAGGTTCTCGATCTCCTTTATTCAAGAATCTAGAATCAAGATTCTTGATTATAGAATCTTGATTCTTGATTGTAGAATCTTGAGTGCTTGTTGATTTGGCTGGAAGAGTTTGAGTCTCTTCAGTTTTGCTGAAAATACCTTTTGTAAGGGGATTGCCTCCGAGCGCAGATCGCCCTTTATTACTTGCTACCATATACTTCTTCTACTAGTTGATGATAGGCACTAGCTCCAGTGCCATTAGGGTCATAGTCAAAGATCGACTGTCCGTGAGATGGTGCTTCGCGAATCTTGACTGTTTCGGGAATTATTGTCTCGAACATCCCATCTCCAAAATGTTCTTTGAGTGCATCTAAAACTTCTTTGCTCAAGTTGTTCCGGCGATCGTATCTGGTAGGTAATACCCCAGTAATCGCGATCGGATGATCTAATTGCTCTCTAATTAGAGTTAAAGCATGTTCGATCCCTTGGACTCCTAATAGTCCTAAATAGCTCATGTCTACTGGAATGATCAGTTCATCACTAGCCATCAGAGCATTCACAGCAAACACGCCCACGTTTGGCGGACAGTCTATTAAGATGAAGTCATAATTTTTTAAGATGGGCGAGAGAGCTTTTTTGAGCAGCAATTCACGTCCAGGACGACCAGAAATCGGAATTTCCTCTTCTGCTAGCAGAATGTTTGATGGAATCACATCAACGCCAGATGCCGTTTTTACTACAACATCAGCCATTGATGCCTTTTGTTGAAGTACATCTTTTAATTGCTTGGACAGTTGCCAGATGGCAATTCCTAACGAGGCTGCTGCATTTCCTTGTGGATCGATATCGACAACCAATACTCGTTGCTGCTTGAATTTGACAAGACCCGCAGCTAGATTGTAAACGGTAGTTGATTTCGCTACCCCACCCTTCATATTGAATACCGCCAATGTTCTGGTCACGATTGCTTTAGAGTCACTGTGGGTCTGTAATTTATTATAGAATATAGATTCTAGAATATTTAATCTAGAATCTAGAATATTTAATCTAGAATCTAGAATCTAGAATCCAGATTGATGATAAATCAGTTGTAGAATGGTGGTGTAACCGACTGTCAGTACACAGATTTAATTATGACCGACCGCACCGATCCGATCGTCCCAGCGAAAATTGAGCGTGTCTTTAGCTTTCGCCTACTAGCTAGTTATCGTGCTACTCATGCCTATGTCTCAAGCAGCAGGTTATCCTACGAACTGGATTGAGATCGCCAGAGCCGTCAAACAAGCAGCCGGATACCGCTGTAATCGTTGCGACCGTCAGTGTTTACCAGCGACAAATAGCTATCGACACCTGATCTATCCTTGCGCCGTTCTCTATCAGCTCAAGTTCACCATCTCGATCGCAATCCAAGTAATAATCATTCAAGCAACCTCGTGTGTTTGTGTGCAGGATGTCATCTGCGGATGCACCGCCACCAAATGATTCCAAGCCCAGGACAGCTATCGCTCAAGTTGAAGTTACCTAAAAGCCGCCGTCTGCGCCGCAGTAGATCTCGTCGTCAGTTGGCATTCACAGATTTAATCGCTAGGTTGCCACGGTTAACAATGACCTCTAACGAGCAGCTTGAGTTAAATATTAAAGTATTGGAATCTTCAGTAAACTTTGTTTGAGCAGTTACTAGGCAGCTTGC
>CASBPY010000103.1 GCA_949127675.1 Synechococcales cyanobacterium PMM_0072 | reverse complement strand
GTCTTGGGGTTTCCCCAAGTGGAGCACCTTTTCAAGACAGGGGTGCCCTTCAGGGCGGGGTGGGTCAATTCACGTATCCCCTCAACAAAATTCGCAGGGAATAGTTAATATTCCCCACTTGTTACTTCTAAGCTGCCGCTAAGAAGGATTTCTTACATTCAACTAATGCCGCTTTTAGCAGTGCTTCAGCTTCATCAGTTAATTGCATTTTGTTGTCTTTAATGGTTTTCGCGTACTCAGGCTTGCTATTTTTGAGGTAGTCTTTGAGTGCTGCGGTGTAACCAGTAACTTTGTTGACGGCGATGTCGTCGAGGTAGCCGTTTAAGCCTGCGTATACTAGGGCAACTTGTTCAGGTACCGATAGTGGTGAGTACTGAGGCTGCTTGAGAATTTCGCGGAGGCGAGCACCACGAGCGAGTTGATTTTGAGTCGCTTGGTCGAGGTCGGATGCGAACTGAGCGAAGGCTTGGAGGTCGTCAAACTGGGCTAATTCTAGTTTGAGTTTACCTGCAACCTTTTTCATCGCTTTGGTCTGTGCAGCGGAACCTACGCGGGATACGGAGATACCTGCGTTGATGGCTGGGCGGAGACCGGAGTTGAATAGGTCGGAGGAGAGGAAAATCTGACCATCGGTAATCGAAATTACGTTGGTTGGAATGTACGCGGATACGTCACTACCTTGGGTTTCGATGATTGGTAATGCCGTCATGCTACCGCCGCCGAGTTCGTCACTGAGTTTTGCAGCACGTTCGAGTAGGCGGGAGTGAATGTAGAATACATCGCCAGGATAAGCTTCACGTCCTGGTGGGCGACGAAGGAGCAGGGACATTTGACGGTAAGCTTGGGCTTGTTTGGACAAATCATCATAGATGATCAGAGTCGCTTTACCTTGGTACATGAAGTACTCGGCGATCGCCGCACCAGTGTAAGGTGCGAAGTATTGGAGGGTAGCAGGGTCGTTGGCATTTGCGGCAACAACGACGGTGTAAGACATTGCGCCAGCTTCTTCAAGCACGTTGACGATGTTGGCAACGGTGGAAGCTTTCTGACCGATTGCGACGTACACACAAACTACATCTTCCTCTTTCTGGTTGATGATAGTATCAATCGCGATCGAAGTTTTACCAGTCTGTCTGTCACCAATAATCAGTTCTCGTTGACCCCGCCCAACTGGAATCATCGCATCGATCGCGGTAATCCCAGTTTGCATTGGCTCATACACGGAGCGACGTTCGATGATCCCAGGAGCCATGAATTCAATCAGGCGAGTGGTGGTAGTTGCGATATCGCCTTTACCATCGATCGGACGAGCCAGCGCGTCTACTACTCGACCGATAATTGCATCGCCGACTGGAATCTGAGCGATTTTACCAGTTGCTTTAACCGCACTTCCTTCTTGGATATTGCGACCGTTGCTCATCAATACCACACCGACGTTATCGGCTTCTAGGTTGAGCGCGAGTCCGACGCTAGCATCTTCAAATTCAACGAGTTCGCCGGACATTACTTTGTCCAAGCCATATACACGGGCAATCCCATCGCCAACTTGGAGGACAGTACCAACGTTAGATGCTTTGACATCTTGAGTGTACTGTTCGATTTGCTGACGAATGATGCTACTGATTTCGTCCGGTCTGATACTAATCATAATTATTTTTTTACTGTTGTAATTTTCTATAAGTATTAGGCTTTAGGTCTTAGGCTTTAGGCTTTAGGTCTTTTAATAATTAGTTAAATCCCTATTCCCTATTCCCTCTCCCCTGTCCCCTAATTAAGCAATACTCAGACCCAAGCGGCGAATTTCAGCGCGGAGGCTCGAATCAATGACTTGGGAACCAACTTTGATAATTGTTCCACCCAGAATATCTGGATCGATTTTGGTGACAATTTCCACACCGTTGGCACTAGTCATTGCTTTCACCTTGTCGGCTACCAATATCGTCTGTGCTTCAGTTAAGGCAATCGCACTCGTAACTTCTGCCAAGACTATTCCTTTGATGTCACGCAAAGCAGCTTGATACCGCTGACAAATCCCACTCAGATAACCGATCCGCTTGCGATCGACTAAGATCATCAGGAAGTTGGACATCAAGGGGTGAATCTTGTCGGTGACAACTTTAGCTAAAATTGCTTTCTTGTCGGCGTTCTTGACGATCGGATTCTCTAGAATCTGCGTCAATTCTGGCGAACTTTCGAGCAGTTCGATCAAATCTGTACAATTGCTACCGAATTCATCGACCAGATTTTGAGACTGAGCCAATGACATCAGTGCATCAGTGTAAGGATTTAAAATTACACTACCAATAGCACTACCTTTCATCTATTTACCTCCTACCATTGCGATACTGCGATCGACCAACTCAGTTTGAGCGGATTCAGTCAGTAGGGTTTTGAGTTGCGCTTCGGCCCGTTCCATTGCCAGAGCTGTAACTCTGGTACGGAGTTCGGCGATGGCTTTATCTTGCTCTGTATCGGTACTAGCCACAGCTAATTGCTGCATCCGCTCGATATCCGCAGCAGCTTTGGCAGCGATTTCAGCTTTAGCATTGGCGGCACCAGTGATGGCGGCTTGACGAATGCTTTCAGCCTCGGCTTGAGCTTGGGCGAGGTTCTTTTTCGCGACTGCTAATGCTGAAATTGCCTGTTGCTGGCGATCTTCAGTATTTTTAATCGCGGCTTCGATTCCTTCGCGGCGTTCGGTGAGAATATTGGTCAAGACTTTGCGTCCGAAGACAAACACAAAGACTAGTACCAGTGTGAGGTTTAATAAGTTGGTTTCAATTAAATCTGGATTTAAGCTGACACCACCTTGACCCTCTGTGGCGAGGAATAAGAGTCCCATTATATATATTGTGCGTTTGTTATCGGCAATCGGTTTCAGTTACATTAAAAGTTACGGCTAACTGTTCACTGCTAACTGTTTTAATCTGGCAGGCAGGTTATTACTTAACTAACTCAGCTCCTAGCAGCTTGGTCAAGATCTGACGGCTGAGGGCTTCGATTTGTGGTTCCAACGCTGTAAAAGCAGATTGCTTTTGCTTGTCGATCTCTTGCTGGGCTTGTTCCCGTTGAACTTGCGCCGCTTGCTGAGTTTCAGCTAGTTGTCCGGCCGCAATTTTTTGAGCATCAGCTTTGGCTGTGGCGATTGCTGCTTGGGATTGTCGTCTAGTTTCGGTCAGTTCTAATTCGTACTTTTTGGTGAGTTCTTCAGCTTCGGCAAGTCTAGCTTTGGCTTCGCCCAAACCACCGCGAATGTACTCATCTCGATCGTCTAATACTTTACCAATCGGTTTGTAAAACAGTGCATTTAACGCAGCCGCCAAAACGACGATTTGAATCATCATCAAGGGCAATGTTGCATCAAAGTCAAACAGCTTACCTTTTTCTTCTACTTCCTCTACTACTGCTACGGCTGTCGTCAACAGTAGTGACCATTGTGAGATCATCTTGTATGCTTTCCTCGGAAATTTTAGGTCAGGCGGGAAGCGGCAGCACCGAAATCGGTATCAGGGATTGTAGTTGAGGATACTTGAATATTTACTCTGTCGATCGAAAACACCAACTTTTCAAACATATCCTCATTCCCAACTAACCGAATCTGAGCTGTCCGTTCCTTGGGGGTGTGACTGTAGCGATTATGCGAAAGGATTCGCAAACAACAGAATCAGTGCAACAACTAGACCATAGATAGTCAAAGATTCCATGAACGCCAAGGATAAGAGCAGAGTACCGCGAATTTTGCCTTCAGCTTCAGGTTGACGTGCAATACCTTCAACAGCTTGTCCAGCAGCGTTACCTTGACCGATACCAGGTCCGATGGTAGCCAAACCAACAGCGAGAGCAGCAGCGATTACGGAAGCAGCAGCAACAGTAGGATTCATGATGTAATTACCTTAAAAAAATGATTGAGAGAATATTAGTTGAAATTTATTTAGTTGGGAGTTGGGAGTTGGGAGTTGGGAGTCGCAAGACTATCCACTATTCACTATTCACTATCCACCAAATTTAGTGTTCTTCTTCGTGTTCGCCGTGACCTTCGATGGCTTCACCGATATAGACAGCAGCTAGTGTTGCAAATACCAATGCTTGAATCGCACTAGTAAACAACCCTAACAGCATAACTGGTATCGGTACAATAAACGGCACTAGTAATACTAGTACGCCTACTACTAATTCGTCGGCTAGGATGTTACCAAACAAACGGAAGCTCAGAGACAACGGTTTAGTGAAGTCTTCGAGGATATTAATCGGCAGCAGGAAGGGTTGTGGTTCGATGTATTTAGCCAGGTAGCCCAAACCACGTTTGCGGAAACCTGCATAAAAATAAGCCAAAGAAGTCAGCAACGCCAATGCTACTGTGGTGTTAATGTCACCAGTTGGCGCGGCTAGTTCGCCCGCTGGCAGGTGAATCAGCTTCCACGGTAGTAGTGCTCCAGACCAATTGGATACGAAGATGAATAAGAATAGGGTACCGATAAATGGCACCCAAGGACGATACTCCTTCTCACCAATGTGTTCTTTGGCCAGTTGTCTAATGTACTCTAGCGCAAACTCCATCAGGTTTTGAATCCCGCGAGGAATGCGTTGGACATTTCGACTAGCGGCAACTGCTGCAATGAGCAGCAATGCGATCACAAACCAAGTGGTCAAAAACACCTGTCCGTGGATCTGGAGATTGCCGACGCGCCAATATAAGTGCTTGCCGACCTCCAATGCCGCCAAGGGCAAGGGATTTATGATATTTAAACCATCTAACATGTGCATCTAGGAGCCGTTTCTATCGATCGTTTACCAAAATTGCAATGATTGCGATTGGTGGTCGGTACTGTACTCAGCCAACTTGATCGATTCAGTCAGTGAGCCAGATTGTCCGTAAAAGGTAGATTAAAAGTGCAGCTTTATAAGTCAAAAAACCCAGAAAGACTGGCAGAATTTGCAGTTGGTGCCATTTAGCAGCTACTAACATCAACCCTACAAAGAGAGCGAGACGATTTAAGCTTAACTTACTAGACTCATTCCCAATGCTATCTACATCTTTTGCTAGCAGTCTCAAGTACACTACTCCTGCGACTGCACCCAAGAGGTAACTGAGGGCAATCCTCCAGTTGTAGACTAGTGCCACAATGACAAATGTCACAGTAGCAGTTGCTAGAGTAATCAGATACAACTCTCGTTTGAGCTGTTGATACTCACCCATCGAGTCTTCTGACGATCGAGCTACACTAGATTCCTCAAGCGTATTTTCCCCTCCGACCAATTCTGTCGGTTGAGGTGTTTCATCAGTAGAGTTCACAGCAGTTTGGTGTTGTTTGAGCCTGTCAGACCACCGTTAATTGTATCATTCGCTGGCAACAATACTTAAAAAAAATTTATCTGGGAATCTTTTTCGGATAGGGGGCAGGGAACTGGGGGAGCAGTTTGGCTAGATAGTCAATAAGTGTCAAGATCGGTGGCTTTGAGTCAAGTTATGATGAAAGATGGGTATTGGGTGAATCAACCCCAGCCATTAATTCACTCGCAACGGCTTAATCATGGACTTTTCAGACAAAAACCTCCTCACAGCATACCTTGGTGCATTTCTACTGTTATTGAGTGTTGCGGCGTTCTTTATCATCAAACAAATTCTCAAGACTCAGAAAATTGAGAATGCGCTGAAAAAGCTAGAGAAAAAGCTTAAGAATGAGCGCGGTACTATTCCTGAGTATTATGAATTGGGCAGCATTTATCTAGAGAAGAAAATGTACACACAAGCGATCGCCATGCTCAAGAAAGCGATTAAAGTTGAAGATGGTGACGATGCTCCAGAAATGTCTCCCGTTCACAATGCCCTGGGGTATGCTTATTTTGGGCAAGAGCAATATGATTTAGCTATTCGCCAGTACAAGGAAGCGATTAAACTCGAACCCGAATATGTGATGGCGATGAATAATCTCGGTCATGCTTACGAGCAAAAGAAGCTGATGAGTCAAGCTCTAGGTATTTATGAGCAAGCTTTAACACTAGAACCCGACAATGAAACCGCTAAACGTCGAAGTGAATCACTGCGTCGTCGCTTAATTGTCAGTAGTAAATCAGATTAGTTGTTGTTTTAGATGGAGATTTTATAGTGTCAGAGTTATTAGCAGGACAAGTGGCGATCGTTACAGGTGCATCAAGAGGAATTGGTCGCGCGATCGCCTTACAATTGGCTAATGTCGGCGCGAAAGTAGTGGTAAACTATGCCAGTTCTAGCGGTGCTGCCGATGAATTGGTCGCGCAGATTGTCAGTGGTGGTGGTGAAGCGATCTCCATTGGGGCAGATGTCTCCAAGCCTGACCAAATTGAAGAATTAGTCAAAACTGTGATGGACAAGTGGGGTCGGATTGATGTCCTAGTAAATAATGCCGGAATCACTCGTGATACTTTGCTGTTGCGAATGAAGCTAGAAGATTGGCAAGCTGTGATCGATACTAACTTGACGGGGGTATTTTCCTGTACCCGTGCAGTGAGTAAAATCATGCTGAAACAAAAGTCCGGCAGAATCATCAATATCGCCTCTGTCGCAGGGCAAATGGGTAATCCAGGGCAGGCAAACTATAGCGCGTCTAAGGCGGGGGTAATTGGCTTTACCAAGACGGTAGCCAAGGAATTGTCCAGTCGGGGGATTACGGTTAATGCAGTTGCTCCAGGGTTTATTGCTACTGATATGACCAATGATTTGAAAGCGGAAGGAATTCTGCAATTCATTCCGTTGGGTAGATACGGACAGCCAGAAGAAGTGGCTGGAATGGTCAGGTTTTTAGCAGCAGATCCGGCAGCAGCGTATATTACTGGTCAGACATTTAATGTCGATGGTGGGATGGTCATGGCTTAATTGGTGAAGGGTTGATAGACTCACATCTTGCCTCAACGCATAAGTACTATTGCTGCGACACTCTGAGGGTACCCATTAAGGGTACCCTTACACAATTAACCTGTAGGGGTGCCCTTAATGGGTACCCTTAGATCTTTGCTTTACTAATCTTTTTCTCCTTTTTATTTCTAAAAAAGCCCACACTAGTTAAATTCTAGTGCGGGCTGTTGTTAGCGATCGAATAAACTAGGCGATTCCAGCCATTTTGACATCGTTAGCAGCAAGTAGATCCTGAAGTTCTTCTGAATCAACAGTTTCTTTGTCAACTAACATGTTTGCTAATTTATCGAGGATGAACTTGTTGCCGATTAAAACATCCTTGGCACGACGATAAGCTTCTGCGACTAAGAGACTGACTTCATCATCAATTAATGCCGCAGTCTCTTCGGAGAAGTCCCGTTCAGAGGCGATATCGCGACCGAGGAACATATTTCCTTGTTGACGACCGAGGGCAACAGGGCCGAGCTTCTCGCTCATTCCGTAGCGCATCACCATTTGACGAGCCACACGAGCGACTTGTTGGAGGTCACTAGAGGCACCTGTAGTCACTTCTTCTTCACCAAAGATGATTTCTTCAGCAATCCGACCACCGAGGGCGACAGCCATTTGATTTTGGAGATAGGAGCGGCTATATAGACCAGATTCCATCCGATCTTCACTAGGAGTAAACCAAGTTAAACCACCAGCGTTACCACGAGGGATGATGCTAATTTTTTGGACGGGATCGTAGTCAGGCATTAAGGCACCAACGAGGGCATGACCAGCTTCATGGTAGGCGACGAGGGTTTTGCGTTTTTCGCTCATCACACGGTCTTTCTTCTCAGGCCCAGCAAGGATCCGATCGATCGCATCGTTGACTTCATCCATCGAGATTTCGGTCAAGCTCCGACGAGCAGCGAGAATTGCTGATTCATTCAAGAGATTGGCTAAGTCTGCACCTGTGAAACCAGGAGTCCGACGAGAAATCCGTTCGAGATCGACATCTTTTGCCAATGTTTTGCCACGAGCGTGAACATTGAGGATTTCTAAACGACCAGCGTAATCAGGACGATCGACTACAACTTGTCGATCGAACCGACCTGGACGCAGTAGTGCGGAATCCAATACGTCGGGACGGTTGGTAGCCGCGATAATAATAATCCCTGTGTTGCCCTCAAATCCATCCATCTCAGTTAGTAATTGGTTGAGGGTCTGTTCTCGCTCATCATTACCACCACCGAGTCCTGCACCCCGTTGACGGCCCACTGCGTCGATTTCATCGATGAAGACGATACAAGGAGCTTGGGCTTTGGCTTGCTCAAACAAATCACGGACGCGAGAGGCACCGACACCCACGAACATTTCAACGAATTCTGAACCAGAAATACTAAAGAATGGTACACCAGCTTCGCCTGCAACTGCACGAGCCAAGAGGGTTTTACCTGTACCAGGAGGACCAACTAACAAGACACCCTTGGGAATTTTTGCACCCAAAGCAGTGAATCTGTCAGCATTTTTGAGGAAGTCTACAACTTCAGTCAATTCCAGTTTGGCTTGTTCGATCCCAGCAACATCACCAAAGGTGATTTGGGTTTGGGGTTCCATTTGGACG
>CASBPY010000102.1 GCA_949127675.1 Synechococcales cyanobacterium PMM_0072 | reverse complement strand
TTATCGATTATTATTTACCCGGACAGTTTCAGCTCAGAGATATTACTACTGCCCTAATCGCTGCGTTATTACTCGGTTTAATTAATAGTACTATCCGACCCATCTTAAAATTCCTGACTTTTCCGTTAACCTTACTGACGTTGGGGTTATCCTCCTTATTAATAAATGCCCTATGCTTGGGATTTGTTGCATCCCAAGTACCTGGATTTCACATCAATGGCATCATCCCGACAATAGCAGGTTCGATTGTCCTCTCGATCGTCTCCACGATCATCCATTGGTTTCACAAGTAAAAGGATCTACCATGAGATCGACCCAGATTGTAAAGTCGCTATTGGGTAATCGGGTCAATTCTACTAAAATTACTAGATAGTCTCGATCGACCAGCCATCGTCCACTTTCAATCACTAATCACTTATAACTAACCACTATAAGTACTACTTAAAATTTTAGCTTTAACAGTTGGGAGAAAAAATTGGTTTCTACATCTAATTTGAAAACTACAAAATCAGAAGAAATATTTGCTGCGGCTCAGAAACTGATGCCAGGTGGCGTAAACTCCCCAGTGCGGGCATTTAAATCTGTTGGCGGTCAACCAATTGTATTCGATCGAGTCAAGGATGCTTATATCTGGGACGTAGACGGCAATCAGTACATTGATTATGTGGGCAGTTGGGGTCCTGCGATCTGCGGACATGCTAATCCTGAAGTAATCGCGGCTTTACATGCAGTCCTCGAAAAAGGGACTAGTTTTGGCGCGCCCTGCTACCTGGAAAACGTCCTCGCTGAGATGGTAATTAATGCCGTTCCCAGCGTAGAAATGGTCAGATTTGTCAACTCTGGCACAGAAGCTTGTATGGCTGTGCTGAGGCTAATGCGCGCCTTTACAGGACGGGACAAGATTATCAAGTTTGAAGGTTGTTATCACGGACATGCGGATATGTTCTTGGTGAAGGCTGGTTCTGGTGTGGCGACTCTCGGTTTACCCGATTCCCCAGGTGTACCAAAATCAACTACGGCTGATACCCTGACGGCACCCTACAATGATTTAGAAGCTGTCAAAGCTCTATTCGCAGCCAATCCTGACACTATTTGTGGCGTAATTCTCGAACCTGTAGTGGGTAATGCTGGTTTCATCGTGCCTGATGCTGGTTTCCTCGAAGGTTTGCGGTTGATTACCCAGGAATATGGTGCTTTGCTGGTATTTGACGAGGTGATGACTGGCTTCCGGATCGCCTATGGCGGCGCACAACAGCGATTTGGGGTGACACCTGACCTCACCACAATGGGTAAAGTGATCGGTGGTGGTTTGCCTGTGGGCGCGTACGGTGGACGCAAGGAGATCATGTCAATGGTTGCACCTGCGGGGCCGATGTATCAAGCGGGTACGCTATCAGGCAATCCCCTCGCTATGACAGCAGGCATCAAAACCCTGGAACTGCTCCAGAAGCCTGGTACTTATGAGTACTTGGACAAAATCACTACTCGCCTAGCTAAGGGCTTGGTGCAAATTGCCAAAGAAACCGGACATGCGGCTTGTGGTGGTAATATCAGTGGGATGTTTGGCTTATTCTTCTGTGAAGGGCCAGTTCACAACTTTGAAGATGCTAAAAAGTCTGATGTGACTAAGTTTGGTCGCTTTCATCGCGGGATGCTGGAGCAGGGGATTTACCTAGCACCATCGCAATTTGAGGCTGGCTTTACTTCCCTGGCGCATACAGATGCCGATATCGATCGCACTCTAGCAGCGGCTCGGATTGTGATGTCTCAAATATAGCGTTCAGTAGCTAGGTGCAAGTATTTAGCTAAACAGACGATAATCCCACACCATACTGCTTGGCGGTATGATGTGGGATGACTATCCGAACAACAAGCAGTTTGGCTGAGTAACAGTATCTTAAAAATTGGTATGATCGACTTGAGCAATTGAAAATGCTACCAGCAACCAAAAGCTTTTAATGTGATAAGCGGAGTCTTGTCGGGTAAACAAGTATATTAAATTAACATGGACATTTACTGTACTCGTCTTTATTGCGAACAACCACTAAACTCGTTTGTCGATCTAGATGATAGTAAATTATTAGAAACTGCAACTCAACAGCATTGTGCTAATTGTGGTATGTCGTTAATTTTAGAGGGACGTTATATGCCCCTAAAATTGTTGCAAGATGACGAACTCAGCACAACTTTTCTGGGCAGAGATCTACATGCGCCAGAACTTAGATATTGTATGATCGAGCAATTACGGCTCGATCCTAGTTTTAGTCCTAGCCAAATCGAAATTGCGACCAAAATATTCGATCGGGAAGTTAAAATTTTAGGGAAGTTGGGCGAACATCCTAAAATTCCACGGCTACTAGATTCATTAGAAATATTTGCCCCTGTTGCTCCAGATCGTTTACCTCAAAAGTTTCTGTACTTAGTTCAAGAATATATTGATGGTAAAAGTTTAGATGTTCAATTACTCGCCCAGGGCAAATTTACGGAAGCAGAAGTTATTGTTGTATTGAGAGAAGTTTCGAGAATTCTAGAATTTGTTCACTTTCAAGGAGCGATTCACCGAAATATTAAACCAGCAAAGATTCTGCGTGACTCACTCGGCAAAATCTACCTCACTGATTTTGGTGCGGTGAAGCAAATTAATAATGAGATAGGTGAAATGAGTGAGGATCTGTTATCCCGCAAATCAAAATCTGGATTTAGACTAGAATATACTCTGTCAAATCAGTACTTAAGACCAGAAATATACCCATCTTCAGATTTGTATAGTTTAGCTGTGACCTGCATCAATTTACTCACAGGTAAACAGCCTAACGATCTATTTAATATTGATACAAATATTTGGGACTGGCGAACTCCAGACATTCATGTGAGTGATTTCTTGGCAGCTATTCTCGATCGAATGTTGCAACAACTTCCTACCAATAGATTTGGATCGGCTAGAGATGTATTGGATGCTTTAGATGATAATTTAGGAACACCGATCCTAAGTATTCCAGCAGATATGTTTGCTGAAAATGGAGCTAGTCCTAGTACTCTAATCCTCGACAAACCTTACGACGATCCTTTTCAGTTAGACAGTAGTTTTTTTGAACTAGACGATGATTTTCTTCAGCTCGATCGTGATTTGTTTCAATTAGATGATCGCTTATTTGAAGACGAAAAATCTCCGGTGTCACTCAGTATTGTTCCATTACAAATCATCCCCAAAGCCACAGCCAAATCTAATCAATCTTGGCAAAAAATTGGCATTTTAACAGTGGGAATTGCTAGTTTGAGTGCAATGATTATTCCTAGATTTTGGCAATTGTTCGATCAGAAACCGACGATGAGTGATACACTCACCCAAGATGTTCAGGCAGCCATGATTCGCTATAGTAGCATGGGTGAAAGGATTTTAGTCGGGATTGAAGGCGATCGTGATACTGACAAATTTAAGGAATTGAAAAGATTGGGAGTTGCAGCGATCGCTAGCAAGAATTATCCTGAAGCTGTGATTAAGTTACAAGCAGCTTTACTCGAAAATCCTAATTCACCAGAAACTCGAATTTATCTCAATAATGCGTTAGTCGGTGACAAGAAAAGTTATACAATTGCCGTCGCTGCCCCAATTGAAATATCCCTTGATCGAGCCTCCGAAATGTTACGTGGATTTGCTCAGGCTCAAGCAGAAATAAATCAAGTTGGTGATATTAATGAAGCTAAAATTAAGTTAAGAATAATTGATGATAGCGATAATCCAAAAACGATTGAAAGCATTGCTACAGCCGTTGTAAATTTACCTGATGTACTCGGTATTGTTGGTCACAATCGCAATGATGTCACAATCAAAGCCGCCAAGATTTATAATCGCAAACAACTAGCATTTATTGCACCAATTAGTACTGCTGTTAAATTAACAGGAACTAAGCAACCATATATTTTCAGAACTAATACTAAGGCAGATGCGGTCGCTAGTAAGCTAGTTGAGCATTTAGTTAATGTCGATCGTAAACGTAAAGTAGCAATTTTTTATGTACCGACTATTGCCTCTAATAATGAATTCAAAACTCAGTTTGCCAGTAAATTGGCTGCTAAAGGCGGCAAAGTCGTATGCACTTTTCCATTTTCTGCCGTAGCTTCGACGGCATCACCTGGGGCTAGTTTTACCCCAGCTTTTAATGCTGAAGCTTACCTCAAACAAGCGACAAATATGGGTGCCGAAGCAATTTTGTTGCTATCGACTGGACGTTCTAGTCGAGAGGCTCTAAAAGTCCTCAAGCTTCGAGCTGATAAATATCCCAAACTGGCGGTGTTGAGTGATACTGGTTTGTATCGTCTCAATACGCTGAAGTTTGGTAGAGATGCGCGGGGTTTGATCATGATTGTGCCTTGGCAAGAATCAGAAAGTACCCCGCAATTCTCTACAGGTGCCAAGCAGTTATGGAATACTCAAGTTAACTGGGCAACTGCAACATCGTATAACTCGGTGAAGGCTCTAGGTGCTGCAATCAAAGCCCAAGATTCACCCTCTCGAACTGGTGTGATGAAGAATTTGGCTAAAAATGAATTTATGGGTGCGTCTGGGCGATTTCAGTTTAAAAACGGCGAGTCCACCGAACGCTATATCCTCGTCAAAGTGGGTGAAACTCCAGCTAATTATAAATACTCTTCGAGGATGGGATATGATTTTTTGCCGCTTGAGTAAATAAGTAGCTTGGCTTAATTAATTAAGATAGCTAGGAGCTATTAACTAGCTGGTAATACTTGGATCGCACTCTTGATCAGATGAAAGTAAAATGGCTTGGTAATATCGATCGATTCAATTGGTGCTGCTGGCTTAATTAGTTCTGCTACCTTTTGACCCTTATTTACAACTAAAGCTCCACCCTGTTCATTGATAATAGTGATTCGTAATTTATCATCAGAAATACTGCAATCATAATCGCGATCTTGATAATTGAACTTATAGTTTTGGGCTGAAATTGGTAGTCTGACACTCACAACTTCTAACTCGATCGATCTCAAGTCCTTCCAATTATTTTCTTTGAGCTTATAAGCGATATCTAAATATTTAGGTAATGGAAAATAGTCCCCAAATCGCCACGCGATCGCTTTGATCCCTCTAGAAAATTCTGGAGTATCAACCGTAAATTTTAGATGTCCTTTGCCGACAATTTTTTGTTCGATCACCCGCACATTTGCCGTCCAGAATACTGGATCAGGATTCTCCATTCCACAAGGATGGATTGCATCGATCTGTTGATAGAGGGACATGTTGATGGACGATAGATCTGCCTCAGCATCAATTTTGACTAGATATTTTAGATGTTCAATTTCTAGGCATTTATGAGCAAACTCACTTAACTTCTGTTGAACTTGTTCCAGATTTTCAGTAGGCATTGAAAATCCTCCTGCCGCTCGATGTCCACCGTATTTACCCAATAGCTCATCACAGTATTGCAAAGCATGAAATACATCAAACTCAGGAATACTCCGTGCCGAACCTCGAATGTGATGTTCATCCTCATTGGTACCGATAAATACCGGAACACCATAGCGTTCGACTAACCGGGAAGCTACAATTCCAATTACCCCATGATGCCAGCCAGGATGAACAATTACTAGTACCCGATTTTGTTTAATATTGTAATTACCTTGTTCAATCAGATCGATTGCTTCTTGTTCGATCGCAGCACACATATCTTGACGTTGTTTATTGACCTGTTCACACTGAATTGCTCTGGCTAATGCCACACTCATATCATCAGTTGTTAGCAAATCAATGATAATCTGAGGATCATCAATTCTGCCGATCGCATTAATTCTTGGCCCTAATCTAAACCCAATATCTTCAGGCTTCATTGCCGCATTTTTCGCCGTAGTTCCCCCTTGAGTTCTCGACATTTCAATTAAGGCTTGAATTCCGGTAACTTGGGAATTGGGTAATAGTTGAAGTCCCTGCTTGACTAAGCGACGATTAATTCCTGTTAGTGGTGCGAGATCCGCGATCGTTCCTAATGTAAATAATTCTAATAACTCATCACTCAAAGATGGTTTATTCAACCTGGCTGACAACTCCAGAGCCAATAGATAAGCCACTCCTACTCCTGCAATCGATCGATACACCGAAGCCTCAGCAATCAATTTGGGATTAAGAATGGCATTTGCTGGCGGCAAAACTTGCGGTAAGTCATGGTGGTCTGTTATAATAGTAATTAGACCCAATTCTACAGCTCTAGTAATTGCGTCCACAGCAGAGATGCCATTATCCACCGTGATAATTAGCTTAACTCCCTCAGCGTGAAACTCTTCAACAATTCGCCGATTGATGCCATAACCATCCGACATCCGACTAGGAATGGCATAATCCACATCGGCACCCAAAGCTGACAAAGCGCGTAATAGCAACGCAGTACTTGTCATCCCATCAGCATCATAGTCGCCACAGATAGCAATCTTGGACTTTTGTTCGATCGCTTCCACCAATAAGTCTAAACTAATCTCTAAATCGGGAAATTCTGTCAACGGCGAGGGTAATTCCGCCGTCTCTGGGTGAATAAACAATTCCGCTTGTTCGAGCGTCTTTATGCCCCGATTGATCAATACCTGTGCGAGCAATGGTGATGTTGCCTGATCAGGTGTGAGCGTAATTCCCGCCGCTAGCGTCGCAGCCTGGGATGGATTGCTCGGTGCTATTTGCCAGCGATGTTGAGGAAGCATGATCGATTAATTGATAATTAATAGTTAACAGTTGAAAGCGATAATCCGTGGGTACCCATAAAGGGCACCCCTACAGATAACTTGTAGGGGTGCCCTTCATGGGGACCCAATAATCTACGCAGATTGCTAATAATTTCGTACTGCTATAGGATACGAGCCTATCCTAAATTTTGCATTTAAGCTACCAAATCAGGATAATCCGTATAGCCCTCAGCCCCCGCAGAATAGAACTTACTCGGATCTGGATCATTCAGCGGTGCATTTTTAGCGAACCGAGTAGGTAGATCTGGATTAGCTAGAAACGGCACACCGAAAGCAACCGCATCAAGCTTACAACTAGAGATCGCCGCTTCTGATTCCTCGGCACTGTAGCCCATATTACCAACGATCGAGCCTTGATAGATCGATCGAATCGGAGTCATCACATCGCCCTGTTGGATGCCCTTAAAATCTGCTCTCATCACATGTAGATACGCTAGATCATAGTCATTGAGCTTACCCGCCAACCAACTAAAAGTCGCCACAGGATCGCGATCGATCATACTATTAAAACTATTCAACGGTGAAATTCTCACCCCAACTCGATTACTATCCCAAACCTCAATCGTCGCAGCCAACACTTCCAACAACAACCGAGCGCGATTTTCCACCGAGCCACCGTAAGCTCCACCGCGTTGGTTTGAGCCATCCCGCAGAAATTCATCCAACAAATAACCATTCGCCGCATGGATTTCCACACCATCGAATCCAGCCGCCTTCGCATTTACCGCCGCTGCTTTAAAACCAGCAATAATTCCAGGTATTTCGGCATCATCTAACTCGCGGGGAACAGTATAAGGAAACTTCCCATCAGGAGTATGAATTTCATCATTGGTAATCGCGATCGCACTAGGCGCAACAGGCACCTTACCACCATTCAATAATGGATGACAAGCCCGCCCACCATGCCAAATTTGGAGCACAATTTGACCACCTTTAGCATGTACCGCATCGGTAACTAGTTTCCAGCCAGCAACTTGAGCCTCATTATAAATCCCTGGTTCCGCACCAAATGCCGAGCAACCATCCATCGCGGCAGTAGCCTCCGCAATAATCAATCCCGCACTAGCCCGTTGACTATAATGCTCTGCCATCAAAGCCGTCGGTACATGGTTTTCGTCCGCCCGACAGCGTGTCAATGGTGCCATCAGCATCCGATTAGGTAGAGTCAATGCGCCGAGATTCAGCGGTGTAAACAGATGGGTAAATGTCATAGCTAACTAAATAATCTTGAAGAGGCAGGTTAGTTTGCTCGATCTATTTCGATAATTCGATATTCTCGAACTATTAAACTATATCAACGAATATGAGATAATGCAAGTAGTTATCGATACAATTCAGAAATCAATCGCACATCTGCAACTGTCAAACCTACACACCATGCGCCCCTTCTACCACCCCCAATCCGCAGATATCTCCCTCGTCGGCGTACTATACGCTTTGGGAGATCCGGTGCGGTTGCAGATTGTCCAACGATTAGCCCAAACAGGGGAATTAACTTGTTCGGATCTAGATTGCTCCGTCGCTAAATCTACGATGTCCCATCATTTCAAAATCTTGCGCGAATCGGGGTTGGTGTTGACGCGGAAGGAAGGAACTCAGCACATTAATACTTTGCGAATGGCAGATCTCGACAGGCTCTATCCAGGACTCTTGGCAGTGGTATTACGATCTACTATTACTACTGCTGAATAATGCTGTTTTTGGGCTGTAAGAATTTAATAATTATAATAACTCTGACATCCTCTAGCTCTATTATTGTTGGTAATTGCTAGACTTGATCGATAATTAGATAAGTCAATAATTGATCGAGTCTAGGCTATATGCCTATCCATAATTCTCAATTAATTGAGAGCAGGTAGCTGTTTAATAATAGCTTTACGGCTGAGGATAGCCACATCAGCAACAAAATGTTTATTGTCCGATATATAAAAAACCAACCGCCGATTAAGCCCTTTTGAATAAACTAATAAAATTTTATCGATGTCCTTAATAACGACAGTATAATTTACACCGGAAACATCGGAAATAGCGATCTGTTTGCGGTCTGCATCAGTGAGATCTTTATCTCCATTTGTATCAGCTAAAACTTGGACGTACCATAATGTTTTAACGTTTTTAATCCAATTACTGCGACTTAGATCTGGATTTGACTTATCTGGTGGAGCTGTTTCGCCAATCTGCTCCATCTCTAATAATCGCGAATTATTATTTGATAATAGTTTTCCTGCTGATAAATTGTCTCGATGCACGAACATATAGTTCCGAATGTCTATCCCCATATACTCTCGTCCGTATTCAGAACTAGCCGATTTAATCTGTTTAAGAATACTTTTTTGTTCTTGCTCGGCGACATAAATAGGTGCATATAGATAAGGAGTCCCATTTAGCTGTTTAAATTCGGTCATCCAGACATTTTTAGGTGTAGGTAATGGACTGGGACTATTCCGCTGTGCCACTTCATTACTAACTGAAGAAACTGAGGACTTCCCACTACAACCCGCCGCCATCATTATGAGACTAACTAAACCGATCGATCTCCACAAGTGTCTAAACATTACAACTCACTCACAAAATACAACTCCTCAACTTTTCTACAACTCGACAATCCTCAATTCCATTCGCGACTTAAGACTGTAGAAGCGATACTCGCTCTCATTCGTCAGATAGCAAAAAATGCAGAAAGTCGTGACATTGATTTCTATTGATCGTAGTCACAGACGGCAATTCGTGATAACATTCAGTCGCAACCAATTAACTCATCTGCATCTCAAGAACTCTAACCTGTTTGGGTAGAGGAGGCTAGACCGCATTACAGAAAATTAACATCGATCAAGATTCCTAGCCACGAACTGATAAATCTCGATATAATTCAGATATCGAACTCTGATTAACCTAGCGTAAAAGAAGGTAACTGCCATGAACATTTTTACTCGTTACGCTTAACACATTTCCACCATCAATGGTGTCAGAAAAATTTATCTAAGTCCCAGTGCAATACTCTTCGCCTTTGAACTCATTAGCTAAGGGGACATGGTTTAAACTCATCTGTGGTGCTAGCTTTGGGCACTTACCAGCTATTCGCAATCTGGCGATCGCCTATACATTAGCTGGAGCTGATTGTATCGATGTAGCCGCCGATTTAGCAGTAATTACCGCTACCAAAGACGGAATTAAAGTCGCTCAAAAACTAGCGTGGACAGATCCTCAGCAGGGATATTCACAACTGAATATGCCATTGTTGATGGTGAGTTTAAATGATGGCACCGACCCCCACTTTCGCAAGGCTGAATTCGATCCTGCTCGATGTCCGGCTGACTGTCTGCGTCCATGCGAGGGAATTTGTCCGGCTGATGCCATCGTTGCGGCGGGTGTCATTGATGAGCGTTGCTATGGCTGTGGGCGGTGTTTGCCAATTTGTCCGTTAGGCTTGATTACGACACGAGATCGAACTGCAACTCCCAGTAGTATTATCCCCTACCTCACCCAGGCGGATGGTATCGATGCGATCGAAATTCATACCCAGGCGGGACATTTAGACGACTTTAAACGGTTGTGGAGTATTCTATCTCCCGTTGCCCATCATCTAAAATTGTTAGCGATTAGTTGTCCTGATAGTAGTGAATTGATTGCTTACTTGCGATCGATCTACGCTACCATTGCAGCAACTTATCATCCCCACCCACTACCATTTAGCCTCGTCTGGCAAACCGATGGTAGACCGATGAGTGGCGATATTGGGGCAGGTACGACTCACGCAGCGATTAAACTAAGTGAAAAAGTCTTGGGTGCAAATCTGCCAGGTTATGTCCAACTAGCTGGCGGTACTAATCATTACACCGTCCCCAAATTGCGGGAACGTCAACTGCTACCGCCAACTAGTGAT
Organism: Synechococcales cyanobacterium PMM_0072; assembly: GCA_949127675.1. Lineage (GTDB taxonomy): Bacteria > Cyanobacteriota > Cyanobacteriia > Cyanobacteriales > Chamaesiphonaceae > Chamaesiphon. The sequence goes on along the minus strand of CASBPY010000102.1, from coordinate 3,233 downwards.
AAATACGTTCATGGTGTTGCATATGGGAGCTATGCTCGTGTATTACTCGCGCCAATTTTCGATCAGTTGGATCTGCTCGATCATAATCCTGGAAAATTAGAGAGCCATCCAGACTTATTATCGGCGGCTGTGTCGATCGCGCAGGAATTAGTCGGACAAATTAAAGGATTAAATCACATCCCAACCCGTCTCTAACTCTTTACTTTCTGTCTCTGCGCCCTCTGCGTCTCTGCGGTTTAAAAGAGCATAACCTTCGCAAACTACCCGAAGACTTTCGATTGTGCTGCGGAGATCTACCCATCCCGTCTGCGGCACCCCTGTCTTGTCGGTGTTTTATTCGGGGGTTCCCCTCGAATAAAACCGCCGCTCCGAGGAGGGGATTTTACTCACAACTAAGCACTTGTAATGGAAGACAATTTAAGTTTAGGTAGAACCCAAATCACCGACGATCTTGGTGATTTATTGGCGGTGCTACCAGAGTCGATTCGGACGACATTAGAACAGCATCCCAAACTCAGCATCCTGATTGAAGTCGTGATGGATTTGGGGCGTTATCCCGAAGCCAGATTTCCTGATGGTGCCGAATATCTCAGCGAAGTAGCGATCACTAGAGCCGAATTGCAGTATTGTGTCGATCGATTGGGTTCATTTAGTGGTGACAATCGGGCTGGAATTGAGCGTACACTGCACCGGATTAGCTGTATGCGAAATCGCACGGGCGAAATTGTTGGCTTAACTTGTCGGGTGGGACGGGCGGTTTTTGGCACCATCGAAATGATTCGAGATCTCGTCGAAACTGGAAAATCGATCTTAATGCTGGGTCGTCCAGGCGTGGGTAAAACTACTGCACTGAGAGAGATTGCGCGAGTCTTAGCTGATGAGCTGGGTAAACGGGTAGTAATTATCGACACTAGCAATGAAATTGCTGGCGATGGTGATATTCCCCACTCCGCTATCGGGAAAGCGAGAAGAATGCAAGTCGCTCGCCCCGAACTTCAGCATCAAGTGATGATTGAAGCCGTCGAAAACCACATGCCCCAAGTGATTATCATCGATGAAATCGGTACAGAACTAGAAGCCCTCGCTGCGCGGACGATCGCCGAACGCGGGGTACAATTAGTCGGCACCGCCCACGGTAATAAGCTCGAAAACCTGCTCAAGAACCCGACTCTTTCTGATCTCGTTGGTGGGATTCAAACTGTCACCCTGGGCGACGATGAAGCCCGTAGACGCGCATCCCAAAAAACCGTGCTCGAACGCAAGTCACCACCGACATTTGAAATTGCGGTGGAAATGCAAGATCGCCATCAGTGGGTTGTCCACGATAGCGTCGCCGAAATGGTCGATATTCTCTTGCGTGGTCGCCAACCTACACCCCAAGTTAGGACAGTTGACGATGAAGGTAAGGTTAGTATCGTTCGTCAAGTTGCCGAACTCGGTCGAAATGGTCTGATGCCACCACCCAATGTACCCCAATCACCCCGTGGCTGGAGATCGACTGGGCGCATGGCTCCGATGGTGCCGCTCACGCCTCTAGAACTAAGACCAAATACCTTAGCAACAAATGCCTCTCAAGCCACTCTAGAAGCCGATCTAGGGTTTGGCCAGCTACTAGAGCAAAATTGGGACAGCGATGAGCCATCTTATGCTGGAGCCATCACTGGTGCCAATGGTGAAGACCTGCCACTTCATGTTTATCCCTACGGCATCGGGCGGGACGAATTAGAGCAGGTAATTGAAATCTTAAATTTACCAGTTGTGCTGACCAAAGATATGGCTAATGCGGACGCTGTATTAGCACTACGAACACATATCAAAAACCACTCCAAGCTACGTCAGATTAGCAAAGTGCGTCAAGTACCAATTTACAGCGTCAAATCGGGTACGATTCCCCAGATCACCCGCACCCTGCGCCGGATGCTGCACATGGACGATCCTCTCCCTGGTGACGACTTGCAGTTACTTGCTCAGAATGGCAAGCACGATGAAGTTGAAGCATTAGAAGAAGCTAGATTAGCCGTCGAACAAATTGTCATCCCCAACCATCAACCTGTTGAATTGTTGCCTCGATCGAGCTATATTCGCAAGATGCAACATGAACTCGTCGAACACTACCGACTCAAATCGGCCAGTTTTGGGGAAGATCCCAATCGTCGCTTGCGGATCTTCCCGGATTAACAATCTGTAGGCAGGGTGGTTTCATACAAGAGAAGGCATTTAGCTCGAAGGGCTAGATCTAGACACTACCTGTAGAGGCGGCTAGCTCGGCTAGTCGCTCCTGCTGGTCTTGAGAGATACAACTTTGGATTACCTCCTCTAAATCGCCCGATAGCACCTTCTCCAGACCAAAATTATGCCCTAATCGGTGATCGGTGGCACGATTGTCTTTATAGTTATAGGTACGGATTTTTTCCGATCGAGATCCTGTTCCGACTTGGGAGCGGCGCATCGAAGTTACTTCTTCTTGCTGTTCCCGCAGCTTAATATCGTATAGTTTTGCCCGCAAGATTTGCATCGCCCGTTCTTTATTCTGGCGTTGGGAACGTTCCTCGGTACAGAAAATCCGAATTCCAGTGGGTTTGTGGAATAAATCGGCGGCTGTTTCTACTTTGTTAACGTTTTGTCCACCTGCTCCACCAGATCTGGCGGTACTCATCTCTATATCCTTAGGATCGATAAAGATTTCAACTTCATCAACTTCAGGCATAATCGCCACAGTCGCGGTGGATGTGTGCACCCGTCCGCCAGATTCGGTTAGTGGTACCCGTTGCACCCGATGTACGCCAGCTTCAAATTTGAGTTGACTATATACTAGTTCACCCTGAATTTCGAGCACAGCTTCTTTAAATCCGCCCATTTCTGCAAGAGACTCACTGACGAGTTTCACTTTCCATTTTTGGGTTTCGGCATAGCGAGAATACATCCGCACCAAGTCACCAGCCCAAATTCCGGCTTCATCGCCACCAGTACCCGCCCGAATTTCTAACATGATATTCTTATCATCGTTAGGATCTTTCGGTAATAGTAGAACTTTAAGTTTACTTTCTAATTCTTCGCTTTGGATTTCCAGTTCTTCAGCTTCTAGTGAAGCCATTGCTTGCAGTTCAAGATCATTGCCCGATTCTTTGACAATCTCTCTAGCTCCAACTAAATCTTCTTGGGTTTGTTTCCATTTGTCGAATGTTTCGACGACGGTTTCGAGGGCGGCGCGGGCTTTGCCAATCCGCTGCATT
>CASBPY010000101.1 GCA_949127675.1 Synechococcales cyanobacterium PMM_0072 | reverse complement strand
GGCAAAGGGAGCAGAAAATATAAAAATCACAGTTGACACCACCGCCAAGACAAGTTGGAGCCAAAATCCCGCCCAACCGACTCGCCACAGTTGTGCCGCAATTTTTTTGACAGTTTGGGGTGTATTGTCGTTAATTTCCATATCTGATATAAACATTAGTTAAGGAATTCAAAAGAAAATAGAATAATTATCCCTTGGTGTAAATTGAATGAGTTAAGCTAAATATTGGGTAGCTATATTTTGTCTAATCATCAGTCATATTCATGACATTCAGTGGTTACTCTCTTTAGTCTAGTTTGATCAAGTTTAGCTCAACCGTTAAACGAAGATTGGAACACCAACATTATAAGGTGGTAACAGCTATGAATTTTGAAGATATCTATTGCTTTTTCCAGAATCCGCCACCACTCTATCTTAATCAGGAGTTGGCGGTATGTTATATTCTCGATATTTTGCTTCAAGACGATTCATACGGTACTGAATTGATTGCTAGATTGGAGCATGAATCTTCAGTCTATCGGCTCTCAGATACTGTTTTATATAGCGCAGTCAAGTTCTTGGAAGCTTCCGGCACAATTGTCGGCTATTGGAAAAAAGTTGCAGGTCGCGGTCGTCCGCGTCGGATGTATCAAATTTCACCTGAGTGGCGAAATAAAGCCGCAGAGCTAGCCTCTTTTTGGACTCAATATTCTCAACATCATTCTACACCCACGACGATCGTCTCAACGATCGATCATAGATCGTTCTCGATCGGTACTTAAACCTGACAGGATTGGGATAAGTCAAAGTTTCAAAGTTATTTTGAGGGGTGATGATCGGCAGGCATAACGCCTGCTTTTTCTTGACCAGATATGTTAACTTATATTGCGAGGTTAATTAAACTATCAATTGCTTTCATAATGGCTGCTAAACGGATTCTACTTTGGTATCGAAATGATCTTCGATTGCATGACCATTTACCACTGACTCAAGCTCTCGCTGATGGTGCTAGCGTAGTTCCAGTCTATTGCTTTGACGATCGACATTTTGGTCAGACGAGATTTGGATTTCCCAAAACAGGTGCATTTCGATCGCAATTCTTAATTGAAAGTATTGATAATTTACAACAATCTTGGCAGACTCGCGGTAGTAATTTGATCCTTCGACGAGGGCTACCAGAGGTAGTCATACCTGAATTAGTCGAGCAATTGGGGATTACTGATGTCTATTATCATCGTGAAGTTACTGCCGAAGAAATTGCAGTAAGTACGGCATTGGAGCAAACCTTAAAGCAGATTAATGTCAATTGCAAATCTTTTTGGGGGCAGACGCTCTATCAACTTCAGGATTTACCGTTTAATTTACCAAATATTCCTGAATTATTTACCAAATTTCGGAAGGAAGTAGAGCGAGATGCGCGGATTCAAATGCCGTTGGCGACTCCGGTGAGTCTACCTTCATTAGCTGTAGATTTGGATCCTGGAAAGTTGCCCAGCTTATCAGAATTAGGACTAGCAACACCTGAAGTTGATTCCCGTGGAGTTTTAGCATTTCAAGGGGGCGAAACTGCGGGGATGGAGCGATTGGATCAGTATTTCTGGCAACGTGATAAGTTACGAGTATACAAGGAAACCCGCAATGGGATGTTAGGAGCAGATTATTCTTCTAAATTTTCACCTTGGCTAGCTTTAGGCTGTCTATCACCACGATATATCGTCCAACAAATCGATAAATATGAAAATGAGCGGATCGAAAATGACTCAACTTATTGGCTAGTATTTGAGTTGTTGTGGCGGGATTATTTTCGATTTATTTGTGCAAAACATGGCAATAAAATCTTCCAGCAATCTGGTCTTCAAAGCGTTGATATGACTTGGAAGGAAGATTGGCAAAGATTCGATCTGTGGCGGGAAGGTAAGACCGGATTTCCCCTAGTAGATGCTAATATGCGGGAGCTAGCAGCAACTGGATTTATGTCCAATCGAGGGCGACAAAATGTTGGTAGTTTCTTAACTAAGAACTTAGGAATTGATTGGCGAATGGGTGCCGAATGGTTTGAATCACTCTTGATTGATTACGATGTCTGTAGCAATTGGGGCAATTGGAACTATACAGCAGGTGTTGGAAATGATGCGCGGGGTTTTCGCTTTTTTAATATTAGCAAGCAATCTGGAGATTACGATCGAGAGGGCAAGTATGTGAAACATTGGTTGCCGGAATTAGCCCAAATTCCAGCGGCTAAAGTACATGAGCCGTGGAAGCTGTTAGCTGTAGAGCAAGAACGATTTGGCGTGAATATCGGCGTTGATTATCCCCAGCCAGTGGTAGATTTATTCAAGTCTGCTCGAACTCACGAATTGATCTACAATATGGCTTTTAATATCCAAAGTAGTAGTTCAGGAGATAGATCGGTTCCTAAGCGCAAATCAAAGTAGAATCGATGACGCATTTTTCCAGTCAACTGTAGGGGCGGGTGTCTTGTCGTTTTTTTATTCTGGGGTTCCCCCAGAATAAAAACGCCGCTTTATGCTAATAATTGCCGTCGAACACGATCATCTTTCAACAAAACCCGCCCTCCCCCATGAGAAGATTTCAAATGGGTTCTATACAGGTAGAATTGATCGCTGACAAGCTGGACAAACAGCATGAATTGTGAGCTGACAGTCGAGCAGATGATAGCCTTCTTTCTTAGAAGTTTTGTCGCCGATTTTTAGGACAGAATCATTCTTGAATTCGATCGTTTGATTGCAGCGCACACAGATCAAGTGGTGATGGTGGTGGTGCGGCTGGTTGATTTCATAGTGCTTATGATCTTCAGCCAATTCTAGTTCCCGCAAGATTCCCATCCGCGCCATTAGCTTCACAGTGCGGTAGATAGTAGACAAACTAATATCATGTCCTTCCTTGTGAAGCAATTCGCAAAGTTCTTCGGCACTGAGATGTTTTCCGGCTGCCAAGTTTTGGAATATGTCGAGAATTATTTCTCTTTGCGGCGTGAGTCGCCAGCCCCGTTCGTGCAGTTCAGCTTTGAGGGAGTCTGCTGTGTAGAATGACATACTCATCATCCAATCTTATAGTAAGTAACTATCATATCTGACTGCGAATCTATTTGCAACAAGCGAAGCTTATTGAGAATAACTCTCTTTTAAATCAGCCCCTACCCGTCACCGACAATCCCTCCACAATCAACGATGGCGTGTGACAGGGGCCATTCCAATCGATATCTGCGCCGACTGCTACGACTTGTTTAAGGGCAGTATAGACATTACCACTAACCATTGTGTCTTTGATCCGACCGACGATTTTACCGTTGCGGACGCGATAGCCTAGCTCGACATTGATCGAAAAATCGCCAGATATTCCGGCTCCATCCCCCAGAATTTGGTCGATAATAATCCCCGAATCAAGCTGCTTGACCAATTCTGAGAAACTCTTCGTCCCAGGTGCTACCGTTAAATTGACGAGATCGGGGGTAGGATAGCTACCCAAGCCAGACCGGAAGCCATTTCCAGTTGAGCCACAGCCAAGTTGACGACCGATGGTTCGATCGGCATAAAATAGTTTCAGAACACCCGCTTGAATCAGCGTCAAAGATCGTGTTGGCGAACCTTCATCATCAAAGGGACAACTAAATGGCCCCCAACTGGGCTGCTGCATCAGTGTGAGCAGGGGAGAAACTACTGTTTGCCCCAATCTATCACTCCAAGGAGAAGCTCCTTCAGATACCTGCTTACCATTCATTGCTGCTTGGACTGTTTCCCACAACATATCGGCAGCTTTGGCAGTAAATAAAACTGCTACCTTCCCCGTTGGGGGCTTGACATTATTTTTTGCCCACTCCAGCCTTTGGATCACACTTTGGGCAATTTTAGCTGGATCTAACTCACCTCGTTGAGTTTGGCCATCACCCACACTCAAAAAGTCATCACCGCGAATCCATTCTACAGCCAGATAGCCGCTTAAGGTGGTGTCGCTGTAGCTACAATCTAGTCCCAGACTATTCACAAGTCTGGTGGTTTCGATATCGCAGTCCCATTGGCTGCTACAGACAACATCAGGAAAATCTGATCTTACTAGTTCGATCGCAGTTTTGCCCATTGCTAGCAATTCTTCTGTGGGAATTGTATTGCCTAAGTCCGGGTAAATAGTATGATTAGCTGCGTTTAATTCAGGGGTTTCTCGATCGTTAAGTGCCGATAATTCAATGCTTTTGGCAACCAAAATACTTGGCTCAACCGCACCATAGGCAACGGCTATACCTGGTTTCCCATCTTTCCACAACCGCAGTGCAATTCCCTCGCTCTGTGTCGATTCCAACTGCTTAAGTCGATTCGCCTCAAAAAAAACTGGGCGAGACAAAGATTTAGCTTGATAAACCTCTGCTGCTGCTGCACCTGCTTTACTAGCTAGATCTAGGAGTTGTTCGGCGATATCCATTTAGGGGATAGGGGTTAGGGGATAGGCTGCGGGGCATAGGGAGACTGAAAGATGGGGAAGAGTGAGACTGGGGAAGAAAAATTGATTACTATTCCCTATTCCCTATTAAATTAACTATCATAAAGTAGCCAAAATCCGGCGAATTCTTCACTTTCGGGATTGGATTGGATGGCAATGAAGTGAACACCTTTGGACTGTTCTTTGCTGGCTTCAAAGCGAGCTGCTTCTGACTGGGTGGTGCCATCGAGACGGGCTAAGATCCAGCTTTCACTTGCGCCTGTTTCTAGCAATAGCGTCGATTTTGGGGCTGGTTGATATTCTACAGCGACAATTTCTAGTCCTGACATCCAGGCTGCCATTGGTACCGAACGTTGTGAATAGAGAATCAACCCAGGAATCTCGATCTCTGGCGTAATTCCAAACATTTCGAGTGGGAATGATTCTCCAAATCCAATTTGCCAATCGCTCATTTCGGCAAATTGACTAGCAGCTAGATTTACAAACGCCCACTTTTCGCCGATGAGGGCTTCGGGTAGGGGTTGGGGCGGATCTGAGAACATCTGCACTGAGGCACTATTGACAGCCTGATAGTTGGGCTGGCTGGGATAGAATTGCTCCATTCGCTCATCTAACCATTGTCGCAACGAAATCGAACGACGACTGGCCGCTGACGGGATCCCAATATCCTTGCAGGCTTTGGTAATCATATTGTTCATCTGTCGCCGGAAGAAGCGAATCCGCTGGGGCGATTGTTTTGCTTCGAGCATGGCTGCTTGTAGAGCTTCGCCCAGCCAGACTGAATTGACTTTATCGCTCGGACAATATTGGGCGTAGCGAAATAGATCGCTACTTGATTGCGCGGTACTTGATGGACTTTCACACACCAACAGTTCCCAAACTTTTTTCTGTCGCTCATCCACCAAAGGGCGTGAGTAAAAGTCGATCTCCCAAATCACTCCCATTATTTTACGTCGTGCTGCTTGCGTTGTGATTTTTACAGTTAGTCCCCAATTATCGGTGATCGCTGGTCATTAGGGAATAGGGGATAGGGGATAGGGGATAGGAAATTACCTGTGTTATTTGAGATCTATCGTTGGAGTTTAAGCATTCAATCGAAGATTACCAATCAAAACCGCTATGATCTATTAGCGTCGGGATAAATTCATCCTACCCAATGTCTAAACCCTAATCCCTGTCCCCTGTCCCCTATCTCCTAACTCTATGCTACTTTCTAAAGGATTTGAAATTGAAGTCTATACTGGTACACCCCAAGGCGAGATTGTCGGTTTGTCCGATCGAATTGTGGCAAATTTGGATGGGTTTATCATCGAGCCAGATAGTCGCAATGTGGAATATACCACCGCGCCATTCAATTCATACGAGCGGTTGCTCTGCGCTTTAGTACTCCCACGCCGTAAGTTACGGGCATATATTCAAACCCTTGGCGACTATACTTTGATTCCAGGTAGTACTTTATCCCTGGGTGGTACGGATAAATTTTATCGATCGGATCTCAATAATCCTTATCATACTTACATCGAACAGACTTATGGTACGGATGTTGTCACCGCTAGTGTACATATCAATATTGGCATTAGCGATCCAGAATTGCTGATGCGGGCTTGTCGGTTGGTAAGAGTTGAAGCTCCGCTATATCTAGCTTTGAGTGCTGGTTCTCCATTCCTAAATGGTAAGCCTACTGGTTATCATTCCACTCGCTGGGGCTTATTTCCCAAGACTCCCAAACATGTGCCGTTGTTTGAAAGTCATGCCCACCATATTAAATGGGTGAATGAACAGCTAGAACAAAAGACGATGCAAAATGTCCGCCATCTCTGGTCATCGGTGCGTCCTAATGGCGATCGCCGCCCCTACAACCTCAATCGACTTGAATTGAGAATTTGTGACCTAATCATCGATCCGATCGCCTTACTCGCAGTTACCAGCCTGATTGAAGCGAGATTGTGGCAACTGATCGAGAATCCCGATCTCGATCCGCTGGTAATGAGTAGCCTATCTGCTGAGGAATTAGTCGAGCTGGCGGATGCCAATGAAATGTTGGTGGCTAAATCCAGCCTTGATGCTACTCTAAAACATTGGCAGGATGGTCGATCAATCACAGCTCATGACTGGATTGGGGAGCTTTATGATGAGGTACGCGAATTTGCCAAACAACGTGGCTTTACCTGCTTCCTATCGCCTGTCAAGAAAATTCTCCGCGAGGGCAACACCGCACAACAGTGGCTGCGGGCTTATGAAAAATCTGGTGACGCTCAAGCGGTATTGATGCAAGCAATTTCTCAAGTAGAACAGCAAGAAATCGAGCTGGATCAATATATTTGTCAATCAGTAGGCTAGTTTTTAGGCTTTAGGTTTTAGGTTTTAGGAATTTTCTTAGTCTCCGAACTCCGAACTCCGAACTCCCAACTCTTCCCAAATCGAAATATAAAGAAAATCTATATATTACTAAAGATTGCGAATTGTAAACACAACTTCGCTAATCTTTACTTAATCTCTAGTTCAGCTATTTTCTGTCTCCCATATTGACTAGATCTCAATTTTTTGCCAGCCAATTTTGAACCTATGCTCCAGTTAGTTTTAGTCAATCCCCAAATTCCGCCCAATACTGGAAATATCGCCCGCACTTGCGCCGCTACTCGCACCAAATTACACTTGGTTGGGCCATTAGGCTTTGAAATTAGCGATCGCACTGTCAAACGGGCTGGATTAGACTACTGGCCTTATGTTGACATCACAATTCACGATTCGATCGATGCATTCATTCAATTTCGAATTCAACAGCCTGGACGTAATATTGGGTTTAGTGTTCGGGGTAGTTGCAGTCATTTTAAATTCCAGTTTCAAGCTGATGACTGGTTGCTATTTGGGAGTGAAACTAGCGGGCTACCAGCGCAGATGATCGAACAATGTGCGGCGACGGTGTACATTCCCATGAGTGAGCCAGGAGTGCGAAGCCTCAATCTCTCTGTCAGTGCGGCTGTAGGACTATTTGAAGCCCAGCGTCAAGTGAATGGATGATCCGGTCGAAATTAGGATAAACATCGCTTGAAATCTAGCATGTCGGCATTTAGCTGTCCTCACAAATCAATTAAGATAATTTAATTGAGATTTGATGAAATAATTACCAACATTTAGATAAGAAATTTCTATCATTGATTTACTAGATATTGACGAACTAGATCGACAATTTATCGTTCGCGTAGCGTCTCCTTTGGAGCATCGAGCAGAGCAGAAATTAGACCGATGATTGAGATTGATGCTAGTTGGTTGAAGATTTTCGTGTTTTTTGATACAGCAGGATCTCAGAGCGGAATCATCGTCAGCAGATATCCAACGGTGAATTTAAGATCGGGTGATCTAGAGTAGTGCTCGATTGATATTTGCCTGATTTATTCAATTCATTTATATTTGATTCTGATCACACTTAAATCTAATGCTAGCAAGGCTTGTAGCTACTCTTATCGGTAGTTAGAAATTGCCATCGTCGATCGATGTTTGACAAATAACCTTGCAAATTGTTGCATCTTCACTTAAAGTAGCTTTAGCGATTAGGGATCGCTACTGACATACGGCAATTGGTTGTACTTCCCTGACTCGATCTACCGATCGGCATCAGAATCCAACCAAAAAATTAGCTCATTCTGATAACTGTCGTTATGTCAATATTATTTTTGGTGTGAATGGAGTTAGAGGTCAGTTAGCACTGAAATTGTTTAGATAAATTCAGTCCGCTGACTACTGTTGTACTCAAACGTTAGGAGGTCATTTTTGTTGAAACCCGAATTTACACAGAAGGTTGAATTAGTCAATACACCGAAAAATGCTAGTGAAATCCTAGCTAATCGATCGTCCGCAGCAACCACCGAGTCAGGATCGGGTTTTGTCAAGATTGCCGCTCTGTTTGCTAATCGCCGAAGGCGTGCATCTTTAATGATGCTTGGCCTAGCAGTTTTAGTGGGAATAACTAGCTTCCCCACCACGAATGTTGATACTGTTGCCGTTGCCGCTGAGTCAACCGTAACATTAACTAAAGCTGGATCCGCTTCAGATGTATCTGTCGCCCAACTCCATACCGATGTTTCCGCAATGCAAGCAAAGTACGGAAAACAATCTTCAGTACTAATTGCCCAGTCCATTCCGGTTCGTTATGTCAATTCAGCTAGTGCCAACAGTCCACAACTAGGTAGTGAATCTGCTGTCACTATCGATGTAGCTTCACCAAAAACTAGAGCCTTTAAGCCAGTTGCAACAGGACAAGCAGCTTTTAATCAAGGTGGATATCAAAATGGAGATGAAGGTGATTTAAAGGGTCCTGAGAATAAATCTCCCTCAGCCCAACCTAGCACAACGATGATTGGTTTTTCTTGGCCAGCAGCAGGCAAGCTGACTTCCCGATTTGGACGACGGTGGGGGCGAATGCACAAAGGCATTGATATAGCTGGCCCTGTCGGTACCCCAATCAATGC
>CASBPY010000100.1 GCA_949127675.1 Synechococcales cyanobacterium PMM_0072 | reverse complement strand
ATTGATAGCTGGCATAATCTTCAATATTTTATTATTAGTCGCATCAAAATATATCCCATTCTTATTAACTATAATCGCACCCCTTAGCCCAAAGGAAATTCAACCGCTAGGGATGTGGCTAAAAACAAGCTTCTTACCACCACTCGGAATCTCCTTCCTTAGTTTTGAGTCAGTCGCATACTTAATTGATGTCTATAAAGGTAGTCCCGCTACTGGAAATTTGCTCAAATATGCTGCATACAAATCATTTTTCCCAAAATTAGTATCGGGGCCAATTACCCACTATCAACAATTTGCACCCCAGTTAAATAATCTTAAATTTCCTTCAAATGAACGTTTGACTGAGGCTGGCTGGTTAATTGCTAGTGGTGCAATCAAGAAAACCTTAATTGCTGATAATTTAGCTATTTATGTCCGATTAGTATTCGATCCTAGTACACTCGATCGAGCAGGTAGTATCGACTTCTGGCTAGCGATTTTTGCTTATGGATTACAGCTATATCTCGACTTTAGTGGCTACGTGGATATAGTGATTGGGACATCTATTTTATTTGGGATTAACTTACCCACAAACTTTGATTTTCCATACCTGAGCACTAGCATTGCCGACTTTTGGCGACGGTGGCATATTAGTCTAGGCAATTGGTTGCGGGACTATATTTATATTCCCCTCGGTGGCTCACGATTGGGATTGGTACGGACTTGTCTAAATCTATTTGCACTGATGTTAATTTCGGGAATTTGGCATGGTGCTGATTGGGGCTATATTGTGTGGGGGATTATTCATGGGATTGCGCTAATAGTTCATCGTTTAACTAGTACATTTTCTGGAAAAATTCCATCCCTTGCACTATTTTGGGGCAGTCGGTGGGGATTTTTATGTAGTTGGCTGTTGACTCAACCATTTGTATTCGTTGCGTGGATTTGGTTCAGGCTTCCCAATCTCAGTCAGTCTAATTTAGTCTTTAGTCATCTGTGGGGCTATGCTCGTGATGCCCAGTTTACAACAAAGGTATATGTGGAAAATCTCCAATTAACTGACAGTCAAGTTTTGTTAATCTTAGTAGCATTGACGATCGCAATGGTAGTTGCTTATACATTCGATCGAGTACTCAAATTAAATCTCAATTGGCATCTAAAATTGGTGCTGATTCCGGTATGTTTATATATTGTGTCATTGTTATCTCCAGCAGAGAGTTTGGCATTTATTTATTTTGACTTTTAAAGTAGCGCGAATATGCAAAAAATTTTAATTCTTGGACAGCGTGGGCAAGTTGCCTGGGAGCTTCAGCGGACATTGGCAAGTCTGGGAAATATCACCGTACTTGGCTCTGGGCAGCTCGATTTAGCCAATCCCGATCAAATTCGCGAACAAGTTCGATCGATCCAACCAGATATGATCGTCAATGCGGCAGCATATACAGCCGTAGACAAGGCTGAAAGTGAGTCAGACTTGTGTATGTCGATTAATGGAATTGCGCCTGGGATTCTGGCAGAATTGGCGCGGGAGTCTCAAGCCTTGCTAGTGCATTACTCGACTGACTATGTATTTGATGGTACTAAAAATAGTCCCTATCTAGAAACAGATTTGACTAATCCACTCAGTGTTTATGGTGCGAGTAAATTAGCTGGAGAGCAGGCAATTATCCAGGTTGATTGCGCCCATCTGATCTTTCGCACAACTTGGGTATATGGCAACCGGGGTAAAAACTTTTTACTGACAATCTTGCGTCTGGCTGCTGAACGGAAAGAACTAAAAATTGTCGCGGATCAAATTGGTTCGCCCACTTGGAGTCGATCGATCTCGGAAGCTACAGCCCAAATCATCGCACAATGCCGCCACGATCGATCGAGTATCAAAGGCTTGTACAATCTCTCCGCAGCCGGAACAACTAGCTGGCATGGTTTTGCTAACCAGATTGTAGATCGATCTCGATCGATTAATCCAGAATTAGCTCTGGCGATCGATCAAATCTTCCCAATTCCAGCTACTGATTATCCCACTCCCGCCCAGCGTCCAGCAAATTCGGTGTTGGATAATTGCAAGATTATGGCTGATTTTGGGGTGCAGTTACCGGACTGGAAATTGAGTTTGGAGCAGTGTATGCAGAAGTTGGGTTAAGTTGGTGCGGGGATTTACCCTCCCCGCTATCACTAATCCTAACCAGTTGGCAATAATTCTAAAATATCCGCCAAGTTCGGTAACACCGCATCCTTGCCCGATAAAATCGGCTGCTCAATCGGCCATTTAATTCCTAATTGTGGATCGTTCCAAATCAAACCTGATTCATCTCCAGGTACATAGAAATCCGTACATTTGTAGACAAATTCAGCACTATCACTGAGTACACAAAAGCCGTGAGCAAAATTTTCGGGGACATACATCTGCTTCTTATTTTCAGCCGATAAAATCTCCCCATGCCATTTACCAAAAGTGGGTGAATCCTTACGGATATCAATCGCCACATCAAAGACACTGCCCTGTGTTACCCGCACCAATTTACCCTGGGGATGGCGAAGTTGAAAGTGTAAACCCCTGAGCACACCTTTGGTAGAGTAGGATTGATTATCCTGAACAAATGGTTTGGCAATACCTGCCTCAGCATACTTTTTTTGTTGATAGGTTTCTAAAAAGTAGCCGCGACTATCCGTAAATACTGGCGGTACAAACACAATCACTTCGGGAATCGAAGTTTTAATGATTTCCATGAATGACTATAATCCTTCGGTAGCTAAATTGAGTAAATACTGTCCATAGGCATTTTTCGACATGGTGTTCCCGATCGATATTAACCGTTCAGCATCGATATACCCCATCCGAAAGGCGACTTCTTCGATACAGGCAATCTTTAAACCTTGACGTTGTTCGATCGTTTCGACAAAGATCGATGCTTGGAGGAGACTGCTATGGGTACCTGTATCCAGCCATGCAGTACCCCGACTGAGTTTATCAACTTTTAGTTGTCCCAGTTCCAGATACTTTTGATTGACAGAAGTGATCTCCAATTCACCCCGTGCAGATGGCTCAATATTGTGGGCGATATCCACAACTTGATTATCGTAAAAATATAACCCAGTCACCGCATAGTTAGACTTGGGTTTCGTGGGCTTTTCCTCGATCGAAATTGCCGCACCTGAACCATTAAACTCCACGACTCCATACCGCGCCGGATCGCTGACGTAGTAACCAAACACAATCGCTCCAGTGGTTAATTTTGCCGCTTGCTGAAGGCTGACGCTCAGACTATCGCCATAAAAAATATTGTCGCCCAACACCAATGCCACTGGATCATTGCCAACAAACTGCTTACCGATGATAAAAGCTTGCGCTAACCCCTCTGGCTGGGGCTGTGGCGCATAACTAATTGATAAACCGATTTGACTACCATCGCCCAATAACTCGCGGAAGAGGGGCAAATCATGGGGAGTAGAGATAATCAAGATTTCCTGAATCCCCGCCAGCATCAAGGTAGACAAGGGATAGTAGATCATCGGCTTGTCATAGATCGGCATCAACTGCTTGGAAATCACCCGTGTCAGGGGATATAACCGTGTCCCAGAGCCACCAGCTAAGATAATTCCTTTCATACACCTACCCCCAACCGTTGCTGCTGATATTTATCCGTAGTAACGGCATCACACCAAGCCTGGTTATCGATGTACCACTGCACCGTGCGCCGCAAGCCTGAATTGATATCTTCCTGTGGTTCCCAGCCGAGTTGCTGCTGAAGCTTGGTAAAATCGATCGCATAACGTCGATCGTGTCCAGGTCGATCTTTGACGAATTGAATCAGTTGTTTGTGTGGACAATAGGGTGATCCTGGCAATAGTTCATCTAAGATGGCACAGAGTTGATTCACCAGCCAGAGATTATCTCGTTCAGCATTGCCACCCACGTTATATGTCTCGCCAGGTGTGCCCTTGGCTAGGACTAAGGCAATCGCAGTACAATGATCCTCAACATACAGCCAGTCACGCACATTTTGACCATCTCCATAAACGGGCAACGGTTTACCCGCAAAAGCATTGAGGATCATTAGCGGAATCAGTTTTTCAGGGAACTGATAGGGGCCATAGTTATTCGAGCAATTGGTAATTAAGGTTGGTAAATTGTAAGTGTGGAAGTAGGCGCGCACCAAGTGATCTGAGCTAGCTTTCGAGGCTGAATAAGGACTATTGGGGCTGTATGGAGTTAATTCGGTAAAGGCTGGCTCTGATGCAGTGAGAGAGCCGAATACTTCGTCGGTAGAGATATGCAGAAACCGAAATGCCTCGCGAGCCGTATCGGCAAGCTTTTGCCAATATTGCCGAGCTGATTCTAATAAATTAAATGTACCATTAATGTTAGTCTCAATAAAGCTGGCTGGGCTATCGATCGATCGATCTACGTGAGTCTCGGCAGCAAAGTTAACAATAGCCTGTGGTTGATACTTAGCTAGTAGACTATCTACTAACACTCGATCTCCAATATCGCCTTGAACGAAGATGTGCCGCTGATTGGTGGCAAACTGCTCGATCGTTGCTAAATTACCTGCATAGGTCAACTTGTCCAAATTTACGACTATTAGCTCTGGATCTTTGACAACTTCTGTGACAAAATTTGAACCAATAAACCCTGCTCCACCAGTTACCAGAATATATTTCTCACTCATTTTCAATAATTTCATAGCTGATGAATATTAAATCTAAATATAGCAGAATATCTATTGCATTTCGGCAACTAACAAATTTTGTGGTTTTATATTTTAATAATGTGATATAGCTTCATCTTAGATTCTGGCAGCCTCTGCAAAGCGGTTTCCACTGATTGGATGAAGGCAATCGAATCAAGAACATACCGCTCAAGTAACTTCTCTAGATAAGTAGATCTGTTTCAGGCATTCTCTCATGAAAACTCCAGTTGCTTTCATAATTTTCAATCGATCGGACACTACCCAAAAAGTATTCGAGCGCATTCGTCAGGCTAAACCGCCAAAACTGTTCATAATTGCGGATGCTCCCCGTCAAGATCGAGTTGGAGAGGCAGAAAAATGTGATTCAGCTCGCGCTATAGTTGATAGCGTCGATTGGGACTGCGAGGTGATGACCAACTATTCAGATATTAATCTAGGACCTCGGGTGCGAATCTCAAGTGGTATTGATTGGGTATTCCAGCATGTGGAGGAAGCAATCTTCTTGGAGCATGATTGTTTGCCAGATTTGAGCTTTTTTCGTTATTGTGAGGAGCTATTAGAGCGATATCGATATGATAACCGGATTACGTTTATTTCTGGTGACAACTTTCAGTTTGGTCGAAAGAGTACAAATGATAGTTATTATTTTTCTAGGTGCATTAACAATACACCGCCAATTTGGGGGTGGGCGACATGGCGCAGGTCTTTGCAACACTATGATGTCGATCTCAAGCTGTGGAAAAATATTCAAGATGATGATTGGTTAGACGATATCTTGGGAGATCGTCAGATTATCGAATTATGGAAGCGAAGATTTGAGGCTGTTTATGAAAACACTGTTGATACGTGGGATTTTCAATGGGTATTTGCTTGCTGGGTTCAGAATGGCTTAATTATTCAACCCAATGTTAATCTGGTTAGTAATATTGGTTATGGACCAGAGGCTGCTAATGCAAAAACAATAATTAGTGAGTTTGCCAATATGCCAGTCGAACCGATGTCATTTCCCATGAAACATAGCGAGTTTATGATTCGTGATTCTAAGGCAGATCAATATTCAAAAGATTCCATGAAAAAGTTGAATAGAATAGTTCAAATTATTACTAATCCTTTAAGGCTTAAAAACATCACTAATAATTATAAAAATTCAAAAAAAGGTCATTCTCTAGAATAGATCGTCTTCTTGAAATATTGTTGAACATATTCATTGTATTTCTGTATGACTATATTTTTATGTTGCATCT
>CASBPY010000099.1 GCA_949127675.1 Synechococcales cyanobacterium PMM_0072 | reverse complement strand
GATAGGGGAAATAGCCGTAGTATTTATCTGCAAAAATATATTACTGCTACTGTAAAAATTGTCACAGGTGGTGGTGAAATGATGATGAGATAATAGTTTGGTTAAGATCGAGGTGAAATTGGATCCTCTCTACACTACAGGAACGACGATCGTGAATCAAAACTTGATAATATTTGAACAAGACGACTCTACTGTAACAGTTACCCTTGCTGACTATATTTATCCAGCCATCCAAAAAGAATATGTTACTATTCTGACTCTAGAATCAAAAGTACTGGCAGATGATGATATAGAAGCAATCCATCAGATGCGGGTGAGTTTGCGGCGATTGCGATCGCAGATTCAAGCATTTGGATCTATTGTGAATATTCCCACTGCGATGGGCGAAAAACAGATTGGTAAAATTGCTAAAGTCCTAGGCAAAGTCCGCGATTTAGATGTTTTAAAAAAGACTTGCAAGTCTCGTGAAATTAATCTTCCAGATGCTGAGAAAATACATATTGATAAAGTACTTGCTACAATTCTCAAACGCCGTCGGAAGGAAATTCTCAAAGTCAAATTGATGCTCAAAGACCGAGACTATCAATACTTTAAGTTAGGCATTAATAACTGGCTGAATAATCCTCAATATTTACCAACAGCCACAGTAGCCGTCGGATCGATCTTACCCGAATTACTGTTACCAGCCATCGGCAAGCTTTTTATCGATGCTAGCTGGTGGATCGATCTGGATTTGGATTCAGGGATAGAGCCAGAATTAGCAGTTTCTCAGCTACTACTTGTTCATGGCGAAGTCTTTCACAATTTTCGCAAGCAAGTAAAAGCGACCCGTTACTTGATGGAAATTTTTGTCGATCGATACCCATCCCGCTATCAAGAGTACCTCAAAGATCTCAAGCACGTCCATCAACTATTTGGAAATATTCAAGATAATCTAGTATTGGATCAGTTTGTGCGTAAAGTGGTAGGCAAACGGGCACCAACCAAACTACCAACACTTTATGAGCGGATCGATCGAAGTAATTATCTCAGTTGGAATAGTTGGCAGCCAATTCAAGCTAGATATCAACAGTTAGCAACTAAAAAAGAATTTAACTTGTTTCTAATTCAAGATATAATTCATAATTTACATGGATAATAGTGATTTAACGATAGACTACTCAAGTTTAGAGTGGTTAGAACTCCCACCGCTAAACGAAGATACACTGTGGGCAATTATCAATGAATCAATTAGTGATACTCAAGTAAATCAGATTTTGTGGCACTATCTGGGCTATCACTACGATCGAGTGGCGCAAAGCTGGGATCTCAGTCAAGTCGCTCCAGAGTGGCTGTCAGTCTATCCCACACCACCAGATTTTATCGCTAGTCGTCCAGCTACGGTCAAGTTGACTCGATCGATTTCGCCCCAGCATAAGCAACTACTCAAAGAGCAACTGGGATTCAAGGGCTATAAACTGGGTGAATTTGGGCCACGTCAAACGAGACGGGCAACGGCGGTGAGTTGGTTGTTAGCCTACTTAGCTGACAGGGTATAGTAAATTTGGGCGTTTTATTCATAAGGAGACAATATGGCACGGGTAATGATTGTGGGTGCAGGTGGAGTTGGAAATGTGGTCGCGCACAAATGTGCAGCACGAGCTGAGTTTACAGCTATTTTGTTAGCAAGTCGGAGCGTCGATAAATGCGACAAAATTGCGGCGCGGATTAATTCCCCCAAAGTCACAACCGCCGCTCTGGATGCGGATACAGTGGCGAATACAGTTAAGCTGATTAAAGAATTTAAACCCGATCTCCTGATCAACGTCGCCCTACCCTATCAAGATTTAGTATTGATGGATGCGTGTTTGGAAACAGGAATTCACTATCTCGATACTGCCAACTATGAGCCGATCGATGTTGCCAAATTTGAGTATAGCTGGCAGTGGGCATACCAAGAGCGATTCAAAGCGGCCGGATTGACGGCAATCCTCGGTTGTGGCTTCGATCCTGGCGTAACGGGGGTATTTACTGCCTACGCGCTCAAACATTACTTTGACGAGATCCATTCTCTCGACATTATCGATTGCAACGATGGCAATCATGGCAAATCCTTTGCCACTAATTTTAATCCCGAAATTAACATTCGCGAAATCACCCAAGTCGGTCGCTATTTTGAAAATGGTGAATGGGTAGAAGTGCCAGCACTATCGATTCATCGCCCGATTCCCTATCCCGAAATTGGCTATCGCGAGTCCTATTTGCTCTACCATGAAGAACTAGAATCCCTCGTTAAAAACATCCCCACCCTCAAACGGGCACGGTTCTGGATGACCTTTTCAGAGAACTATATTACTCACCTGCGAGTATTAGAGAACATTGGGATGACGCGAATCGATCCGATCGAATATCAAGGTCAACAAATCGTCCCTTTACAATTCCTGAAAGCTCTCCTGCCTGAACCTGCATCCCTAGCGACTAATTACACTGGTCAAACCTCGATTGGTTGTCATATTACTGGTATCAAAGATGGTGTAGCTAAGAAATATTATGTCTATAATAACTGTCAACATGCTGCGGCTTATGAAGAGGTCGGAGCGCAAGGAATTTCCTATACGACTGGTGTACCTGCGGTAATTGGGGCGTTGATGATCGTTAATGATCAGTGGAAGAAACCTGGGGTCTTTAATGTGGAGGAGTGCGATCCAGATCCATTTATGGAGTTATTAGGCCCAATTGGTTTACCGTGGCATGAAGTGATCGATGGTGTATCACCATTTGAGAATTAATCTTGCGCCAGATAATTTTGAGATGTGGCGGTGTCTGAGCAGTTACACCGCTTATCCCATAATCTTTCTATTTTTTAAGCCTGAGTAGTTACATTAGTAAATTATGTCGTTGGCGGAGTATTTGATTATGAACATTGCAAATCTCAGTGAAACAGACCTCCGCTATCACACCACCGACAAATCCTTCAAACGCGGTGAAGACTACTATCGACGCGGAGCAGTAATCGATATTTGCAAACGGGGAAACTGCCTCTGTGGAGAAGTCGAAGGCAACGAAACTACACCCTACCAAATCACCATCCAATTTGATGCTGGCGGAGTAAAAGAAGCCAAATGTACCTGCCCCTATGATTATGAAGGCTGGTGCAAACACATCGTCGCCGTGGCTCTGACTTCGATCCGCAAACCCGAAACTATTCACCAACGTCTGTCTTTACATGAATTGCTCGATCGATTAAATCATATTCAAACCCAGACACTGGTGCAAGAATTAGTCGCTAGAGAACCAGACTTATTGAATCAGATCGATCGATTCGTCAGCAAGATATCGCCGCCAATTGTCCAGCAAGTCTCCACCATCGACACTCGCCCCAAACGTCAGACGAGCGTAGATCCCCAACCCTTTCGACATCAAACCAAACAGATGATACAAAACTGTTTGCGGCATTGGGAGGAAGGATGGGAAGAAAATCCGATCGATCAGGATTTACCAGATATTTTAGAACAGGTGCAGGCTTTTATCGATCGAGGTGATGGTAATGATGCCCTAGTGATTCTAACTGCAATTACCGAAGCTTTTGTCGAAGATTGGGATGAGTTATCAGATTATGGTGTAGATGGAGAGGATCTGATTGCTATGCTCGATCCAGTTTGGGCAGAGGCGGTATTGACGGCGGAACTATCATCAACAGAAGCGATCGATCTACAAGTTAACTTGGAAGAATGGCAAGATCAGCTCAGTGGTGAATTTGAGATTGCGGCGGCAGCTCTCCGAGAAGACTGGGATACACCGGAGTTGCTGGCAATTCTCCAGAGGAAAAAGCAGATCTGTGGGAAGATGGACAACCAAGATCTGCGGATCAATTAACGCGGTTTCGACATAATCTACAGATATTTTTTAAATGCCAAGGTCACATTATGTCCGCCGAAGCCAAAAGAATTGGAGAGAACAACATCCACTGTGGCGGCGCGACTAACGTGGGGAACGTAATCAAGATCGCAACCTACTTCGGGATTCTCTAGATTGATGGTGGGGGGAATAATGCCGTGATGGATGGCAAGGGCAGAAGCTACTCCTTCGATACCGCCTGCGCCACCGAGGAGGTGTCCAGTCATCGATTTGGTCGAGCTGACGGCGATTTTGTACGCATGGTCGCCCAGGGCTGTTTTGATTGCGGCTGTCTCAGTGGGATCGTTGATTGGGGTGCTGGTACCGTGGGCGTTGATATAGCTGACGGATTCGGGTGCTAGTCCCGCATCTTTGAGGCAGAGGGACATGGCACGGGCGGCATCCACACCGCCAGGAGTCTGTCCCGTCATGTGGTACGCATCGCAGGTCATGGCGTAGCCGACGATTTCGGCGTAGATTTTTGCGCCGCGATTGATCGCGTGTTCGAGTTCTTCGAGTACCAGGATGCCAGCACCTTCGCCCATGACAAAGCCATCCCGTCCGGTATCAAAAGGGCGACAAGCATGGAGCGGGTCATCATTGCGAGTGGATACTGCTTTACAAGCGGCAAATCCAGCGATACCCAGGGGGGTAATTGCTGCTTCAGTACCGCCACAAATCATCGCTGTGGCGTAGTCACCCTGAATTAGTCTAAAAGCTTCACCGATCGCATTTGAACCTGCGGCACAGGCTGTGACGGTACAGCAGTTGGGGCCTTTGGCACCGACTTCAATCGCCACTAGTCCGGCTGCCATATTCGCGATCATCATCGGAATCATGAATGGACTACAGCGACTTGGCCCTTTGGTGAGGTAAATTTCTTGTTGATCTTCGAGGACTTTGAGTCCACCAATACCAGTTCCAATGGTAACACCGACTCGATCGGCATTAGTACTATCGATCGTCAAACCAGAGTCAACCATGGCTTGCTTGGTGGCGCATACTGCTAATTGAGCAAACCGATCCATCCGTTTAGCGGCTTTCTTTTCGAGATACAGGAGCGGGTCAAAATTTTTGAGTTCTCCGGCAATCCGACAGTCGTGTTTGGATGGGTCAAAGTGGGTAATCGGGCCAATCCCATTCCGTCCAGTCACCAAGCCTTCCCAATACTCAGCCAAGGTATTTCCTATCGGCGTGATCGCGCCTAAACCAGTAATAACAACACGTTTGCGATAGCTTCGATCGGAATTTGACATGATGAATATAGAGATGAGATGTGGAGGTGCAAAGGCTGCTGGGGTGCGTGCGGAGGGACTTGCTCCGCATCGTTACACCGCAATTCATAATTTCCGCAGGCAGCGGTACTAGGCTGCTTTGGCGTTGATATAGTCAACTACGGATTGAACGGTTTGAAGTTTTTCAGCTTCTTCGTCAGGAATCTCGACATCGAACTCTTCTTCTAGTGCCATGACGAGTTCAACTACATCTAGAGAGTCAGCTCCCAAATCGTCGGTGAAGTTGGCTTCAGGAGTGATTTTGCTAGCATCTACTTCCAATTTATCTGCAATTACGGCTTGTACCTTAGCCAATACATCTGCGCTCATATATGTTCCGTGTTTAGTTGAATAACGATAGTTAAAGTTCAGCGATCGAACCCCCTCAAGGGTACGCCAATAGCACTCTACATCTTAATATAAAAATGCGCCAAATTAAGGATTGGGTTGGGGAATTGCGTTGGCGGTAGCGGAGCGTTTGCTTTGCAATAGCCTGACTGAAGGGCAATGGCTTTGACAACTTCGGCAAAATCTGACTGATTAACTAGCGGAATTAATTGCTGTAAATATGGTGGATAGGGAAATAGTTCGTAACCTCGATCGATCAAATACTCTACAGCAGACTAAATAACTAACTAACCAAACCGTATTGAAATAACTTCTATAATTTAAGTATCTAAATTAATTGTTTCGTCTTGTTTAAATCAATTACTTGACAACAATCAGCAACAGAAGCTCGATTAGTCATAGCTGTTACTAATGCTTGATAAGCTGCCCAATGATCTTTGATTAGCACTTTGGCTTGTAGGATAGCAAGATTTTCTTGTTGAACTATTTGCTGCTGTTGCTTCCCTGCCAGAAATAATACACCTCGCAATTTTTGCAAATCTTCGCTGCCACCTTCAGATCTGCCTTCAGTTCTAGAAACTTCACCAGCGTAGATCGATTTTTCTGCCGCAATTCCAGCCATCCAGACAGTACAATATTGTTGAAGCAGTTGGCTAGAAATACCTGAAGCTGGTGGTGGGGCAAACATCACACCACCCTGTGCCGACTGCCCTTGCTTGAAGGATTCCCAAGCAGTAAGTGTATATCCAGTAATCGGAATATCTAGCAAATGTGCAACTAGAAAATGTCCAGCTTCATGCTCGATAATGCGCTGACGGTAGGCTGGGTTGGTGCTAGCGATCGCATCTAATAAAATCGTTGCGGCTGCACTTTGGAGCAAGAAACCATCGATCGTCGTGATTACAACGATCGCAAAGATAATTAAAATTGGTACGGTCGAAGAAATATTTAGTAATGGTGTGACTAAACTAGAAATAGTCATCGCAAATACACAAATTGCGACTAAATTAAACGAAATTTGCTTGGTCGGGTTATCTGAATTCATCTATTTGCCATTTACAACTCACGACCCACTAGGTAAATCATTTCTAGCAGGAACATAACGATTGATATCAATTCCAAGTCCAGAATTGACAGTTCCAGTCCATAGATTGATCGTAGTCTAACACTTGATGACGATTAAATTGCCACGATCAAGGACTGAAGCACCACTCAGTCCTTGTAGAACATTGAATGTGTAGACTAAAGTATAACTATATTGAGGTTTATCGATCCTGCCCGATAACGATCTCTATTTTAGAATCCTAAAATCTCTAAATCTAGCTTACCAACCCTGACGATCTTTTGTACAGAGATTAGGTCTATATTGACCATCTACTCTCGTAACTATATCTTACTGCGATGACAATGATTAATTCGCTTGAATTAAAATAAGATTGCTAAAATCTATACTCTGGTTAGCGATCGAATGTAAACCGTCCATCAACTTTTTTGCCACTAATATCAGCAGTAATCTTGACTTGATATTGTCCGGCTGTTTTACCTGGTAAAACTGCGGCATAGTGTTTGCCTTCAGCATCATATTTCATGTCTAAGCTTTGCTGTTTGCCATCTGGAGCCTGCACTTGAGCGACAACTTTAGCGGTGGGAATGGGTTGGTGATTATCGCTTTTTTCGACATATAAATCTAGGTGAGTTTTGTCAGCAGACTTTTCGGGCACTAGCTCAAGATGAATACCATTAGTTTCAATTGTCGTGCCACCTGGACGGGATTTACCCTGTTCGGTTGGAGGCGTTGCTGCCGCTCTTTCAGCGGAGGGTGGAGCTGTCGATGCTGTTTCTGGCTGAGTAGATTTGGAGTCTGGATTGTCAGCAGCCTTTTCAGATTGACTACAAGCTCCAAGAACTAGTAATCCAGCAACAGTGAAGCAAATCGCACCAATTTTGAATGAATGCATAAATTGTTTATGTACCTATAACGATACGAATGAATATTGATTTTTTCAGTGTCAGATTAAAGCAGTAAAAGATCCAAATATTATCCAAATGGAGAATCTAGATCGATAGTTACATGTGAATGAAAAACTGTTCTAGTTTGGGTTCGGTGTCTAGCTGAGATTTAGGGAATAAATGCTTGCCGAATCTGGCATAAACTGCGGGTAAAACTACTAGAGTAATCGCTGTCGAAGTGAATAGACCACCAAAGACAACGATCGATAGTGGCTGTAACAACTCCTGTCCGGGGCCACCTTGAAGCACCATTGGGGCTAAACCTAAAGCAGAGGTTAAAGTTGTCATCAAGATCGCATTGAGCCGTTCCATTGAGCCTTTAATAATAATTTCGGCTAAAGGCATTCCTTCGGCATATTTAGTATTGTAATTATCCACTAATAATAATCCGTTTCTGGTTGCTACGCCAAACAGTGAGACAAATCCCACTAGAGAAGCGATCGAAATTATCCCTCCAGTTAAAGCTACAGCAATTACGCCACCAATTAAGCCGATCGGTAAATTAATCATAATCATCATTGTCGAAGGAATCGACTTCACCGATAGATACATTAGAACGGTAATTGCCACAAATGCGATCGCGCTGAATACTAAAATATTCTTACTGGCGCGTTCCTCGGCTTCAAATTGTCCGGCATATTGGATAAAATAACCTGTCGGTACGCGGACATTTGCTTTAACTTTTGCTTCGATCTCATTGACAATCGAGCGTAAATCTCGATCTTTAGCATTAGCAGATACGACGATCGATCGAGCAACATTTTCACGATTAATCGTATTTGGGCCATTACCATTCTCGATCACAGCAATATTACCGAGGGGGATTTTAGTCCCGCTGGGTGTGTCGATGAGTAAGCTCCTAATCATTTGAATATTTTGTCTAGCTTCGGGTTTGAGCCAGACGACTAGATCGAAAGATTGTTGGTTCTCTAAGACTTGGGAAACTGCTTCGCCATTTAGGGCAGTTTCGATAACTTGTGAAATACCACCTACTGATAAACCATAGCGACTAGCGGCATCTCGATCGAATTTAACTTGAATTTGTGGGATCGGAATTTGGGGTTCGAGGAAGAGATCGACAACTCCATCGACTGTCTTCATTTGGGTTTCGATCTGTTCACCAATTTGGCGTAGTTCTGCCAGATCTACCCCAGAGATCTTAACGGCGATCGCACTCCGCACCCCTGATAAAACTTCATCCATCCGGTGGGAAATAAATCCACCAATATTCGGAGCTGCACCAGGTATTTTAGCAAATTCTTCGCGCATTTTAGCTAAAGTTTGCGGACGATTTTTCATTCCTTCAGGACTCAATTCGATATCAATGTGGGCAAGATTTACGCCCGCCGCATCACCATCTCCTGCTGCTCTACCCGCACGGGTTTGAATGAACCTAAAGCGGCGATCGTCTTTGAGTGCCATTTCGACTACATGTCCGGCTTGGGTAGTTGCAGCGAGGGAAACGCCAGGATATAAACTCAAGGTATTTACCATCGTTTGCTCCTGAAATTCTGGTAAGAAAGCTCTGCCAAAAGTGGGAATAATTGCGATCGAAGCGACCATCAAAAGTAAGGATGTGCCAATAATTAAGAACGGACTCCGAAAGGAAAATTTCAAACACTGAGCGTAGATTTGCTTACACCATCTGGCCAACCACGGCTCCCGTTTAGTAATTTTCACATTAGGTAATAGTAATGCACACAAGGCGGGAGAAACTAACAGCGACTCTAAACTAGAGATGATGACTACGACTAAATAAGCAATCCCCATTGGGGTAAATATTCGCCCCTCCACGCCTGGAAGGGTAAAAATGGGTGAGAAGACAATGATACCGATAATCGTGGCACCAATCAGCGATTCGCGGACTTCTTGAGAACCTTGAAAGATAATTTCTAACGGCGGAAATGGATCGGGACTGAGCTTATTTTCGCGGAGTTTTCGATAGATATTTTCACCATAGACGATCGCATCATCGATCGCCGTACCGATCGCTACTGCTAAACCACCTAGCGTCATCGTATTGAGTCCGATGCCCAACCAAGATAGGACTAAAACACTAAATAGTAAGGTGAGGGCAAAGTCGAGCAAACAGACAGCTAAAGTCCGCCAGTTCATCAAGAACGGAATTAGAATTAATCCGGCAATGATGCTACCTTGGGTGAGGGAAGAAATCACATTTTCGACTGAGGAATCGATATAACTATTCTGGCGAAATGTCGTAGTTACTTTAATCTCCGTCGGTAAACTAGTCTGGATCTCTTTCATGACTGATTCGATCGCTTTTGTCACTGTCGGAGTATCTAATAATGGTTGCTTATTCACCATTAAAATTACGGCTGGCTGTCCGTTAAAACTACCATTACCGCGTTTTACTGCGCCACCAATCTTGATTTCGGCAATATCTTCAAGCTTGACGGGGATGCCATTACGGGAGAGAACTACGGACTTTTTTAAGTCAGCGATCGATTCGATTCTACCAATCCCGCGAATTAATTGTTCGCGATCGGGTGTAATTAAATATCCCCCAGGTGCATTCAAATTCGCTTCTTTCGCCGCAGTAGTAACTTGAGCTAGGGAAACATTAAAAGCAACCAATTTTGCCGGATCGACTAAGACTTGATATTGGCGGATATCACCACCAAATACTAAAACTTGGCTCACTCCTTGCACTGCTAATAACCGATTGGTAACTTGCCAATCGACGATCCGCCGCACTTCCATGAGATCGATTTTGGCTGCGGGATCGAGGGTAAAGGCATATTGCACCACTAAACCGACTGGGGAGCTAGTAGGGGAAATCTGGGGAATGCCAATCCCCTGTGGCAATTTGGCGATCGCCTGTTGCAGTCGCTCAGTCACGAGTTGACGCGCTTGAGTGATGTCTACACTCCAATTAAATACTACTCGCACCGCCGATATTCCCGCCGCCGAGGAAGATCTCACTGTATTCACACCTGGCGTGCCATTAATCGCACTTTCGATCGGTAATGTCACTAGAGATTCTACTTCTTCAGGGGCTAATCCTGGGGCTTCGGTTTGAATTTCTACCTGTGGCGGTGCAAAGGCGGGTAGCACATCCAAAGGCATCTGCGGGATGACATAAAATGTCCACAAACTTAGCATTGCTGTCGCTAAAACTACCAACCACCGTCGATCGATTACCCATCTAACAATATTATTTAGCATGGCGATCTAGGGGTGGTAAAAAAGAGCGAGTTTTACTAGGAAGTTGTGCTAATTCCAGATCTCGCTCTACCGAAGATTGTGAATCTGAAGCTGGATTGGGATCTGGTGAAAGATATGCTGGTTCTAGATCTTCATCGATAATGCCAGTAATAATCGAATTAATTTCATCCTCATCAAATCGCTTGTTGTCACGCACAGCAAGCTGTTCGGTTGGTAACTCTAATTCGGCACGATTGCGCTGACGTTTACCGATCCACCAAGCGGCTGTGGCTAATCCTAAGCCACCACCAGCACCAGCTAACCAGCCCCAGATCGGAATAGTGGCTTGACTATTACTCGACGGCTTCGGGTTGGCGTTATGCTCATCTGCTGGATGGGTACTCCCACCGCGCAGGGATTGGGCATATAATAGATTCCCTCGTTGCGTCACAATTCGATCGCCTGCAAATAATCCGGTTTTAACTTCAGCTAAATCTCCAGTAATTTGTCCTAAATTCACTTCTACAGATTGAAACTTATCACCACTTTGCAAGTAAACTAGTTTTTTGCCATTAGCTTCGACGATCGCTGTAGTGGGGATGGCAATTACCGCTTTCGATGTGCGATCGGTAATAACTTCCAACTTGGCAAACATCCCAGGTTTGAGCAGTTTAGCCGCATTATCTAATTGCGCTTGCACGGGTACTACTCGCCCTTCGCCGACGACGGTACCAATTCGACTGATAGTACCTGCAAATAATCGCTCTGGTAAACTCGCCACCCGCACACTCACCTTTTGCCCCAGTCGAACCTGCCCTAAATCTTTCTCGTAAATATTCGCCGTCGCCAATACCTGAGCATCATTAACGATCGACATCAATTTCGCGCCGCTATCTTGAAACGATTGTCCGACTGATGCCTCGCGATCGCTTATCGTCCCACTAATCGGTGCCACGATCGTCACCAATCCCTGACTATCCGAGATCGTTCCCAACTGCTGCAATCTGGTTTGATAGCTTCTATTACTTAACCCCAGCTTAGTTTGCGCCGCCGTTACGATAGCCTGAGCGCGTTTTAACTGGGCTTCGGCTGCAATTACCTCTTTTCGGGTCAAAGCTCTAGTTACACCTGCCTGTGCCTCGGCTAGCTTGCCAGCCGACTCTTGTTGCTGCCGGATCGGAAGATCTACTTCAGCTTTGCGGACTTCGGTTTCGGCTTGCAATACTTCGGGGCGACTATTAGCTTTAGCTAGCTTTGATTTCGCTGCGGCTAGTTGCGCTTGCGACTCCAACATCGTGCGACGGGATAGGGCACCGCTCGCGACTAATTGTTTATCTTGGTTATATCGCTCTTGGGCGACATTAATTTCAACTTGGGCTTGCTCGATCTCACTTTGCGAAATCTGCACTTGGCGTTGATAATTAGTTTTAGCAACTTTGACGATCGAGCCACCACTGACTAAAGATCGATCGCGTTGATACTGGGCTTTGGCTGCACTTAATTGAGTTTGAGCTTGACTAATTTCAGCATCAGCGATCTGACTATACCGCTGATAATTTTCCTGGGCTAATTTCAAGTCAACCTGCGCTTGTTGCAAACTTGCCTCAGCTTCTGCCCGTTTCTCCTGCGAACTCACCCGCAAATCCGACAACTCGCCACTAGTCATCGCCGCCACTGGCTGCCCTTGCTTTACCACCGAGCCAGGCTGCACCAGTAATGTGACTACTTTCCCGCTAACTGGTGCGGTAACTTCAGCTTTCTGATTTGGCAACGTGTCAATTTGCCCCGTGGTTTTTAGCCCGACATCTAGCTGCTGTTGCTTGGCGGCTTCGACTTTCAGCCCCAACCGCTTGACTGTGGCTGCATCAACGGAGATCGGACTATTTTCATTAGCTCCACCCGCTTTAAACTCGTTTCCATGCCCAGCATGAGCCAATCCTAGCAATGGGTTGATGAGGAATAGTGCTAGTGTTATCTCGATCGAAACAACTATTACCGAGTTAAATTTTTGATGATTCATAGTCGATCGATGGTTAGTATAGATAACAAAGTTGTGACTAAACGCTCTGACTCCTTACTGGTAGCATCATCATTGAGGTGGAAGTTCGTGAACTCTTCCTAGAGTACTCGCTCAATATGAAATTAAGATGAAAATTCTACTTGTAGAAGACGAACCCGATCTAGGCGCAATTATCCAAAAAAATCTCACTCATCATCAATATGTTGTCGATTGGGCATTAGATGGGATGGAAGCATGGGAATATTTCACTAATTCTCAAGCTATCTATTCAATCGCGATCGTCGATTGGATGTTACCCAAACTTTCGGGGATCGAACTGTGCCAAAGATTGCGAAAAGCTAAGTATACGCTGCCGATTTTAATGTTGACAGCACGTGATCGAATGGAGGATAAAATTACCGGATTAGATGCTGGCGCAGATGACTATTTAGTCAAACCATTTGGGATGGAAGAATTACTCGCCAGGCTTCGCGCTCTCCAACGGCGTGCGCCGACTTTTCAAACCGATCGATTGCAACTTGGCAGTCTGCGGTTAGACTATGGATCTAATGCGATCGCCATTGCCAATTTACAAGGTAATGAAAAATCTGTTATTCTGACTGCCAAAGAATTTCAACTATTAGAATACCTGATGCAAAATCCCGATCGTATCCTCACCCATGACCAAATTCGCGATCGGATCTGGGCATTAGATTCTGAATCAGCAAGTAATGTTGTCGCCGCCCAAATTCGCCTCTTACGCAAGAAATTAGTAGAATCCGGCTGTAAAAATCCGATTGAAACTATACGCGGATTCGGGTATCGTCTTAATTCAAATAACACTATCTTCTAGAGCTTAGTGATGAGGGTAGGTTTTGTTGAGAGAGTATTTGTAAGTATCGATAACTGATTGCATAAACCTACACCTACAGATCCTTAACTAATACCAACGATTGGAATATGAAATAGTCGTACTCACTATCCACTAAATCATTAATGTATCAAAATCGACTATTCAATCGAACTCGTATTCAGTTAACTAGCTTTTATGCAGTGGTAATTGGACTAATTACGCTGTTCAATGGTTATGCAATTCATCGGGTAATGCTGCAAACGTTTGAACGGACAGTCGATCGAGAATTAAATACTTTAGCCGGAACGGTACATGATACCCTTGAAGCTGTCTTACAACAACCAGAAGTTATTAGCCCAGTGGCGATGAAAGTCCTGCCTGGATTGTGTATCGTTGGGGGAGAATGTTCGCCTACTAGAGCCGATTCTAAACTGGGAGAATTGACCCAGAAACAAGGGTATTGTTTGCGATTATTGAATTTAAATGGTCAGGAAATAGCTAGTTTAGGTGGGGCAAAACACAAGTTTGCTGCTGAAATACCCAAGCTCAAGCAGGTAACAATTACTGACGATCGCGGCGAACGTTATCATGTCCATACACTCCCACTCAAAACAAGCGATGAGCGAGACTGGGGCTATCTTCAAGTTGCCCAGTCTTACCAGCTATTAGATGAATATATGCAAAGTCTTCATCTGCTGCTAATTTTTGGCATACCATTGGCAATGTTGATAATTGGTGGTGCGAGTTGGTGGCTGTCGGGATTGGCAATGCAGCCGATTTATCAGTCTTATCAACAGATTCAACAGTTTACCGCCGATGCCGCCCATGAATTGCGGACTCCTCTAGCGGTAACTAGAGTAGCTGTCGAAAGTGCCCTAGATCCAGCCGTAATTGAGTCAGAAACCCGCACAAATCTAGAAATTGCCCAGCGCCAAGTTCACCATCTGACTCGGCTGGCTGAAGACCTCCTGTGGCTGTCGCGACTAGAAGCGAAGCAGTTACCCATTCACCAAAAACCTTGCTGTCTCAACGATCTCGTCAGCGATTTGGAGGAAGAATTAGCTCCGTTGGCAATGGCTGCTGAGATCGATTTGCAGATAGAGATCTTAGTCAAAGAACCAATTTATGTGATGGGAGATATCGACAGGCTTTACCGTGCGATTTCTAATTTGATTACTAACGCTATTCAATATACACCTGCGGCTGGAATGGTCGCAATCCACCTTGAATATTTAGAGAATACGGCAATTATTACAGTTCGAGATAATGGCATCGGGATCGCTCCAGCAGATTTGCCTCACATATTCGATCGCTTTTATCGGGTTCAAGTCGATCGATCGCGGGCGACAGGTGGAACGGGATTGGGTTTAGCAATTGTGAAAGCGATCGTTCAAACTCACCAGGGAACTATTCAAGTCAGTAGCAAGCTCGGAACTGGTAGTATCTTTACAGTCAAATTACCAGCTAAATAGGTTCGATTTGATAGACAAGATATCTATCAAAAGAGATGATTTTGACGATAAATAGTTATTGATAAGAAAATCGAGCAGAGTTTCAAAACTCTGCTCCAAAATACCCTAACTTTATGGGACAGTAGAGTGGTGCTTATCCTTTAAATGTTTGGCCATTAAAGGTGGTTTTACTAGTTAAAATTTTACTTTCTTTTAATCGCCAGCCTTGAGGAGTTTTCAACCATGAATCACGAGATGTTTGATTGATAATAATTTTATTGAAACCAGCAACAGTTCCTTCAGTCTTTTGTTCGATCGCTACATCGATACCGCTAGCCTTGACATCAATATTTTTGATAGTTGCCTTATTAGAAGTTAACTTAATATTAAACCGAGTGAATAGATTATTGTAATGTTCGCGAAACTCTGCTAATGTTTGTTTTTTACCATCAGTGTTGGTATTTACATAGTCAGGTGTGAACAGTGCTGTTGCACCTGTGATATCGCGCCGGATGAAGGCTGCGTTAATTTGATTATAATTTGTTTGGATTGTCGGCTGAATTTTAGCACTATTTTCTGCATGTCCAGGCTGGATTGTGACGATCGCAACAGACATTAATACCGTTGATAGAATTGTATACTTGGGAAAAGTAAAAGTCATAGATATTAGTGTGCGAGAGGATTATCGTCAGTGACGTATATTGAAATCTGAAAGTTTCCGGCAATTAGGGATTTACTAGAAATTAGGACACAATTAAGCTATGATTAAGTTTACCAATTCACCAAAGCCAGCTACTTCTGGTAACTTGGTTACATATCGTGGCTGGTATAGAAGTTGGTTCGTATAGTGTTGGATATTGGCAACACCAAATGAGTAGGGAAATAAGGATCGATCGAACATACTTGCATCATTGGGACTATCGCCAACGGTGACTATCTGTGTTGGTTTGATCGCCGGAAAATATTGCTTAACTACCTGTAAAATTGCCATACCTTTATCTTGGTGCTGAGGTTTTATATGACACTGAATGGTACTAAAAGTAAAACTATAACCCCATTGTTCGCATTTGTTAGCAATTTGCTGTAGCTCTAAATCGGTCAAACTACCAATATCAAATGTCCAGTCGGTAATCCGAAACTGATTATCAATTGATTCTTGAATTTGTGGATAGTATTCTTGCAACTCCCAGAACCGATTGGCTAACTGTTCTCGATGTGCTTCGATCCGATCGATCCTCGTCAAAAAATCAAATTCACCATCAGCATTAAAATATATGCCACCATTTTCGGCGATCGCACCCACCACAGGCAAGTAATTATTGACTGCACTTACCCAGCCAGCAGATCTACCTGTAACTAATAATAAGTTGATCCCGTTGGCATTGAGCAGATCGATCGATTCTAATAGCTCACGGGTGAATTTGCCCTCGCGGGTCAGTGTACCATCGATATCTGTCGCAATAAGCTGAATATCTGTCAGTTTTTCGGGTAAAGGAATACTATTTGACACAATTTTGATTTAATTTTCGCTAGCATAGCCCAAGGGCATCCACAAAGGGCACCCTTACGCAATTAATTAGTAAAATTCACCATTCACTACTTACTTATGCAATCCACATTCCTTCTGAGTGGCTTCCTCCCACCACCAGCGACCTTCCCGTTCGTGTTGCTGGGGTAGAGTTGGTTTTGTACATGGTTCACAACCAATGCTGATAAAGCCGCGCTCGTGAAGGGAATTGTAGGGTACTTCGAGGGCACGAATATATCCCCAGACATCAGCGGATGACCAGTTGGCGAGGGGATTAAATTTGACTAATGCATGATCTGGAGTGGAGAAACCCGCATCAGCTTGAATTGCCGGGACAGTTGCGCGAGTAGAGGGACTTTGATCCTTGCGTTGTCCAGTAATCCAGGCATCGAGGGTGGCTAATTTGCGCCGGAGGGGAGCTACTTTGCGAACACCACAGCATTCTTGATGCCCATCTTCATAGAAGCTAAATAAACCCTTGGCTTTGACTAAGGCTTCGACGGGGGCTGCTTCTGGATAGATGACATCGATTGAGATCCCATAGTGCTTGCGAACTCGATCGATAAACTGATAAGTTTCAGGATGGAGACGACCTGTATCGAGACTAAAGACTTTGACATTGGGATTGATTTTGTGCGCCATATCAATCAACACTACATCCTCGGCTCCACTGAAGGAGATGGAGATATTATCAAACAGGCTTAATGCACGTTTGATGATTTCCTGGGGACTTTTTTGACTGAGTTCGGCATCAAGGGTCGAAAAGTCCAGTTCGGTGGTCGTCTGGGTCATGATTGTCTGCTCTGGAAAATTAAGGATTGGCTCAATGCCTAAAGATATTTTACAAGTAAAAGGTAAGGGCGCAGATAATCCCGCAATTCTGAATTCACCTATTCATACATCTCGTAAGGGCTGGTTGATGTGAGCAAGTCTGAATCTGTACAAACAAATGTCAAACAAACCGATCCAACCCCCACCAGAAATGATCTTGCTATACCCTAATTCGTTTTTCTAAGTATTGACCGATTGTGACTTGTTCCCCAGCACGAGAAATAATAGTTTGACGAGTCCGATATTTATCACCAACTAATTTGATTTCCTCTTCAAATACCGAGTTTTGGTATTCTGTTTTCAGACAGAGAGTATCGGGATTGGGAAAATGGTAAATTGCGGTAATCGGCTTGGGAGTCGCAAAACCACGATCTCGATATAAGATATTGCCTAACGCTCCAAATAAAGTACTACCATGTGAAGCTTTTTTGCCAGTCACTGAGTCTTTACTATCCCACACAATTTTGCTGCCACAGGTGAAAGCCAAGTCATCTAAACCGTGTAACCGAGATAATTCTTGCAATTCCTGACATCCTGCCGCTAAAAATTCAATCCCAATTTCACTGACTATTTCTTGGGTATCACCATCAGGAAGAGTGTAGTAGCGACGTTCAGACAACCAGTGACCAACAGAAGTGCGAAAAAATTTGGCAACTAATAATTCTTCAGTAGTAAGTACTGGTAAGCAGTCTTGTAAGCTTTTAGTCATGAGCTTTGTCCTTACAGAATTGAATGCACAGATCGAACTTCATATCTAAATTTGTAACTGTTCTTAATATAACGAAAATGTTGGCGATCTGACTATAGTGATTGTTACAGAAATTTTGTCGATCACCTTTAAACTTAAGACCAGTCGTCGATCGATTGATTTGAGCTTGAGCGATCCAATTGACTTACGGAACCTAATAATGCTAATCATCATCTGGGTGAAAATTAGCACCGCGATATTGATCCAAACAACAGAATGCTAAAATCATTCCCTCATACCTCCGATTTCCCTGCTCAGTAAGCAAGCCGTTCGTGAAACTCGCGCTGACGGCACATGTCCCATCTCCCACACATCTCAATGAAACTAAAGCATCTTCTCACCGGACTAATTAGCAGCGCGTGCTTACTAATGTCCGCACCAGCTCATGCCAGCAAATTCACTGGTTGGGAATTTGATGCCAACCGCAATCAATTAAATTTTGGTACTGATACCGGAGTCCAACCTAAAGCCACTTTACTCGATGGTCCCTATCGCCTAGTAGTTGACTTACCCGGCACGAAAATGACTGAGGCGACTGTGCGGAAGAAATTTGGGGCAGCGGTGCGGGAGGTGCGGATTGCCCAGGCAGATGCCAATAATACCCGCTTGGTATTAGAGCTGGCACCTGGTTATGGTGTCAGCCCCCAGAATATTATTATTCGCAGCGATATTCCGAACCGTTGGTCAATTAAATTGAGGTCGATCGATCGGGGTGTTTCGACCGCTAGTACAGGTAGAATCTTACCAGTACCAATCGCGCCAATCATCTTTGCTGGAGTTGTTCCCATCGGACAGGAAATGACCGCGCTCAAGAGTCAGATCAAGACCTTAGCGGCAAAATATGACTATCTCTCACCTGGGATGTTTTTCATGGAAGTGGACACGGGGAATTATTTAGATATTAATGGCGAGAAGAGTTTTCCAGCGGCAAGTACGATTAAATTGCCAATTTTGATGGCTTTATTTCAAGCTGTAGATAGTGGGAAAGTTCGGCTCAATGATACCTTGACGGTACGGCGAGATCTGATTACGGGTGGTTCGGGAGATCTGCAAAATAGTCCTGGGGCAAAATTAAGTGTGCTGAAAACAGCCACGATGATGATCGCGATTAGCGATAATACTGGGACGAATATGATTATCGATAAGTTGGGTGGACGACAAGTTCTCAATCGTCAGTTCAAGAGTTGGGGACTACGAAAAACGGTCCTCAATCGGCTGTTAGGAGACTTTACAGGTAAAAATACGACTAGTCCCGCAGATTTGGTCAGGATATCAGCTTTACTCGCCAAACATCAATTAATTAGTGAAGCTAGTCGCAGCAAAGTTTTGGATATTCTTAATCAGACTGAAAATCGCAAACTATTACCAGCAGGTTTGGGTAAAGGTGCAGCAATTGCTCACAAGACAGGTACTTTGGGGCGACTAATTGGCGATGCTGGCATCATTGAAATGCCTAATGGCAAACTCTATTTAGCAGGTATTTTTGTCCAGCGTTCTTTTAACGATCTTCGCGCTCGTGATTTTGTACAGCAAGTCTCAAGGTTGACTTATAACTACATTAACGCACGCCAAATTAGTCGAAATTAGTGGATAGTGAGTCTGTAAGGGAAGGGTTTATGCTCACATCTTGCACCAGAATATAGATACTAGTAAAAGCATAGATCTAGGGTACCCACAAGGGCAGTGGTGTCAACTTAAGCTTTTCGATCGAATGTCAATGCCCATATTGGGGCGATTTCTGAGTGATATTGATCGAAATCTCTCAGATCTCGATCGATATCACAAAAATACTCGATCGCTGAATGTCCGATGAAACGGTCGATCATTAAATTGTCAAACCCCTTGACAACTGCGATTAATCCTTAAGTT
>CASBPY010000098.1 GCA_949127675.1 Synechococcales cyanobacterium PMM_0072 | reverse complement strand
GGAAGAGGGAAGAGGGGAGAGAGACGCTACATTTAAGCGATTAAGCGATAAATCTCCATCTTAATCGCCTAGCTATTTTACTAGGTCAGGGCTTCCGCCATCAATTATCAATTAATTTAATCCAGAATACAAAAAAGCTCGGTGTTGACCGAGCCGAGCTAAAAATACTTAAAATGAATAAACCGAAACCAATTGCTTAGGACTCAATATCACAGGTGAGTGGGCAGGTAGCGTAAGTAGTTGTACTGACGGGATTTGCGTCACCATGCAACCAGCTCAACCACCGTACTTCGTGAGGATGGATACCTTTGCTTGTCAATAGTGCGGCTCCAGCGATTACTGCGAGAATATTTAGGGCGATTGTGCCGCCAGCTACTAGTAAAACTGCGCTGACAGGGAGAATCGGGTGCAAGGTGATAGACAGTAGTGCTCCAACGGTGGCCATCAACACAACCAATGGAAAACCAACGACTAACAGGGTTACTGTCAGTGCAAAACACCAAATTAAGAAGCTCTTAGCGATCGCGACGTAACGGCTTTTGTGAATGGCACGGTTTTGAGTTAATTGCATTTTATTGGCTCCGGCTACTAGATGGATACTGGCTAAAACTGATGTGTTTTGGTCAATCCCATATCGGGGATCAATTTAACCTGATGTTATTAATATAAATAATTCATCCGGGAAAAAGTACTTATGTTTAAAAAACTTTACATCGTTATTAATCTAAGGAGTTATAAATGCTGATCCAAATCTGTTAACAATTGGAAGTTTTAGCCGATCGAGTTTTGCTTGTGACTATATCGAGAGATATCGCGGAAAGTCTCTA
Source organism: Synechococcales cyanobacterium PMM_0072 (assembly GCA_949127675.1). Taxonomy (GTDB): domain Bacteria; phylum Cyanobacteriota; class Cyanobacteriia; order Cyanobacteriales; family Chamaesiphonaceae; genus Chamaesiphon. The sequence goes on along the minus strand of CASBPY010000098.1, from coordinate 9,397 downwards.
TTCATCAGTAGTCTAGCAGAGGATTACGATCTATTTGTCATTAGCAATAGTCTGGAAAATTCATGAGTATATTTACTCACAAGAACTACGAAGATTGCCGATTCTGGAGGATAACGACTAATCGCAATCATGAGAACACCCACAATCGGATCTTCCTCGATCGAAAAAGGGTACTCACAATGAGTACCCTTGGCTACAATTGCCAAATTAATCCTAAAGACTAATTTGCAGGAGGCATGATCACGGTATCGATCGCATGGATATAACCATTGCTAGCCTTAACATTCGCGATCACGACATTAGCCTTGCCATTAAGCTTGACACTAGTTTGAGTGACTTTCTTGCCCTTAACTATGACATTTTTGGTTCTAATCTTGACAGCTATTTTACTACCTTCGACTGAATCAACAGGCCCTGACTTGAGCATTTTTGAGGTAACTGCGCCAGAAACAACATGATAGGTCAGAATTTTTTTGAGTTGCTCTTTGTTTTCAGGCTTGAGTAGGCTCGCTAGAGTAGCTTTAGGTAGCTTGGCAAATGCCGCATTTGTTGGTGCAAATACGGTGAAAGGGCCTTCACCAGCTAAAGTATCAACTAGATCTGCCGCTTTTAGAGCAGCAACTAATGTTGAAAAAGACTTGTTACCAACAGCAATCTCGACGATTGTTTTAGCAGTCGCAACTGATTTTCCCGACTTTTTAACAGGTTTTACCATTCCGTCAGGAGTTGTAGTAGTTCCTGTTTGAGTCATTGTGCCGTTAGCTGGTATGACTATAGGTTTAGTGATGCTACCAGGAGTCATCGTGTCAGATGGAGCAGGGCTTGCGGTTGGAGCTGGTGATTGAGCGATGATGTTCGCATTGCTGGAAATACTAGCAAACACACCCGTAGAAACTATCGCCACACCCAAAGTTGCAGCGATTGATTTTTGGAATATATTGTTGGACATGGGGAAGAACTTAATTAATAATGATAAGCACTGATAATAGCTTAAGACTTTTAATTAAGTTTTGTGTTCCCGATCGCAGTTATGGCTCAAGTTCTGACTAAATTTTACCGCGTAACATCATCGCCATTTCATTTGGTGTGGGCGAGAGTTCGAGGGCTGTCTCCTCGGTGATCCGACCTTCTTGATACAGTGCGAACAAGGATTTGTTCATGGTGAGCATCCCATCAAATTCACCATCTGTCATCAGTGGGGCGATGTCATCATATTTACCATCCCGAATATAGTCTTTGACGGTTTCGGTGTTGATTAAAATATCGTGATAAGCGGCTCGTTTGCCGTCGGTAGTTCGACACAAGCCTTGGGAGATAATTCCCACAAGGGATTCAGCGATCGAGATCCGCATCACCGCTTGTTCTTCTGGCTTGAACAGGTTGAGAATCCGCTCGATCGTTTTGATCGCGCTGTTAGTGTGGAGCGTACCGATGACTAAGTGACCAGTTTGGGCAGCTTTGAGGGCTGTATTAACGGTTTCCCGATCGCGCATTTCCCCGACTAGGATTACATCTGGATCTTCCCGTAGAGCTGCTTTGAGGGCAGTATCAAAAAAGAGTGTATTCGATCCAACTTCCCGATGCTTGATTAGTGCGCGCTTGCTTTTGTGGATAAACTCGATCGGATCTTCGATCGTGATAATGTGACGGGGCATTTCCTTGTTCATATAGTCCACCATCGCCGCCATTGTCGTCGATTTACCCGAACCAGTAGGCCCAGTGACGAGAATCAAACCTTTATGTTGATGGCAGACATCGCGGAATACTGCGGGTAAGCGCAATTCCTCTAGGGTGGCAATCTGCATCGGAATCAGTCGCATCACCATCCCATAACCATATAGTGAGTCAAACAGATTGATCCGCACCCGTGCAAATTCATATTGGGTGGCACCATCAAAGTCGAGATTTTCTCTAAATTTGCGAATCTCTTCCTCACTCAAAACTTCATGCAACCATGCCATGAAAGTTGCCAGATCTGTTTCAGGATAATCGGTGGTTTGAATTTCACCTCGGTTGCGAAACCGAGGAATTTCACCGACACCTACATGTACGTCTGAGTAACCAGCATCGAATGCTTCGGATACTAAATCCCCAATCGTGGGTTGTCCTGCTGGAAGTTGATAACTAACAGGAGCAGCTTTGGCTACCGCTGATGGGGGTGGGGGTGGAAAATTGGTGGATAGACTAGGTGCAGGTGGTGGCGGTGCTGGGAAATTACGGGAGTTTACCATGATCGATGGACAAAATTTGCGCTACTACTATTGCTTTAGCTTGCCCAAATTTGATCGATCGATCGACTTTTAGTCACGATATTAGAAATCCCCTCCCTGGAGGGAATTTTTTGACTACTTGCCTGGGCGATGAATGATTTTTTCAGCTACTCGTTTCTTGGCTTGTTGATCTACCCCGATGACGCGGACATAGGACTTGAGTCGATCGCGGACGATCGATTCCAATGAGCGGACAATTTCAGCCGCATTGTGTCCAGAGACTTGTCCGCCAGTTTCCCAGGCGTTGCTCTTTTTGCGGCGTTCGTCGGCAAATTCAGTAAAGATCGTGCAACCTTGGGAGACGAGACGAGAAATTATCTCGATCGCATCCAAGGTTAGGACTGAACTGGTAGCGGTAGTTGTTGTACTTTTGGTGCCAGTATTAAAGCTACTAATTGGATTGCTAGAACTACTGCTAGTACTGCTGTTAGTAGTACTAGTCGATTGACCTGGGCGATGGACAATTTGTTCGGATACACGGCGTTTGGCGTGGGTGTCAATGCCGATCGCGCGGATATAATCGTGAGGATTGTGGGCAATACAGTCGGAGATTGCGGCGAGAATTGCTGATTCTGTTTGGGATTCGATCGCGCCACAGCTAGTCCAGGAGCTAGTTTGGAAGCGGCGTTTATCAGCCCGTTCGATCGCAACTTTGCAGCCTTGATTAATCAGTTGACGAATAGTAGTTGCTAGGTCGGAATTTGGACTAGCAGTCGTACCTGAATGGCTGACCGCAGGGCTGGAAACAGGTGAACTGATCTTCTGACCAATAATGCTAACTTCAAACTGTCCAGGGCGATCTGTGGGGCGTTGAATAATGGTTTCGAGCACCCGCCGCTTGGCATTGGCATCGATACCGATCAAGCGCACGTATTCGCCCTGGTGGTCTTGGAGACAACTTTCGAGGTGGTTGAGCACTTCGCCTTCATTCTGAGTATTAAGAGACGCACAGCTAGTCCAGGAACTGGTCTGGAAGCGACGTTTGTTCGCATGTTCGGTGCCAATCTGATAACCTTGGGAAAGGAGGTTGCGAACGCTACTAATGATCTCTGGGTGTAGACTTGAGGATTGGATAGTTTTATTGAGCGGTAGATCCAGGGTTGTTGGCCCTGCATCTGTGTGGGTGTGGGTGGTTTTGTAGACTGGTGCGATGCACTCGATATCATCCGCACAGCGATATCCAGCTCGTAATGAATCATTGATACTAATAATATGAGCGGCAAACGCGCGATCTTCAGGCTGCGCCTCGGATAGCCTGTCGGCTTGCTCTTGGTTGGTAATAATTGCGCCGGATGGGACATATTTGCCAGGAGCGATCTCGACATCCTGAATCAGGGCGTGCATCATCACGACACAGCCATGACCGACTTTGGCATTAAATACTGTCGATCGAAAGCCAATAAAGCAGTCATTGCCCACATAGGCAGGGCCATGAATTAGTGCCATGTGGGTAATCGAACTATTGTTACCAATCCACACTGAGTAAGGTTTGCCATCATCCCCATGTACTCGCCCTTGCTCTAGCCCGTGGATGACTACACCATCTTGAATATTTGTATTGGCACCGATCGAAAATGGATTGCCCTCATCTGCCCGAATCGAAATCCCTGGGGCGATCATCACATTCTCGCCGATGCGGACATCGCCGATAATATTAGAAAAGGCGTGAACGTAGGCAGTATGGTGAATAGCTGGCTCTACCAAATTCTGCGACCACGGGGTAAGTGGGGAAGCGGTAACGTTATTCTGGACTACTGCCACGATCTAAATCCTTATATAAATTGCATTCCGATTACCAAGCTTTTTTACCGACCATTGGCAAAACTTGCACTGTTATCGGTCAGTAGAGCTGCTAAATCTCACGAACTCTACAGATAACCATACAGTTTAGTTGTTCCGTTTGGCAATATAGTACACAATTATACTTTTTGATTTGGATTATAAGTTGGGCTGATAGACTGTCTCGGTAGGCAGTGGAAAAATAAATGGCGCGGTTCCGCAGGGTAAATCGACACTAAATCGACTACCAACGCCGATCTCACTCGTGACACTGACTCTACCTCCATGCAATTCAACTAGCTCACGGACGAGATTGAGTCCTAGTCCAGTACCTTGCGCTGTCCGGCTCAATGCACTATCAATTTGAACAAAGGGCTGAAATAATCGATCGAGATCTGCGGCTTCAATCCCAATTCCGGTATCAATCACCGTCATTTGAATCCAATTATCTTGTGCAGTGACTATATGCAGGATCTCCAAGTCAATCCGACCATGCTCTGGTGTGAATTTGACTGCATTGCTAAGTAAATTGATCAAAACTTGACGAATCCGCCGTTCATCAATTACTAAATCTGGCAAATCGGCGGAGATATTTACAGTTACTTGAATTTGTTTTTTGAGAGCTTGCGGTTCAACAAATACAATACTATCAGCACAGAGTTGAGCGATATTCGTCAGGGAGCAATCTAGTTCTAGCTTGCCAGCTTCCATTTTTGCTAAGTCGAGAATATCATCGATTAAACCTAGTAAATGAGTCCCACTACTGTTGATGACTTGACTACATCGGATCTGTTTGGGGTTGAGCGAGCCATACACCTGTTCTGTCAATCCTTCCGACATCCCCAAGATGGCATTCAACGGTGTCCGCAGTTCGTGACTCATATTATTAAAGAAACTAGTCTTGGTGCGCTCGGCTGACTCGGCAAGTTCTTTGGCAGCCTTGAGTTCGATCGTCCGTGCTTCAACACGCTGTTCGAGTAGATCGACGGATGCTTCCAATTCGTTATACAGTCTGGCATTGTCGATGCTAATCGCAGCTTGCGCAACGATTACTTGGATCAGCTCAATTCGATCGCTAGTAAAAGCTCCAATCGTAATTTTGTTTTCTAAATATAAGATGCCAATTAACTTACTTTGCTTTAAAATCGGGCAACACAAAATGCTATGGGGTTGATGTTGCCCAATATAGGGATCTCCAGCAAATTGAATAGATCCGGCACCATCGATCAGGATTGGCTCTAAACTATTCTTGACTTGATTGACTAAACTAACGGCTAGATCGGTACTTAGATCAACAGAAATCGGCGGCAACAAATCAGTTTGCTGCCCCAATACTGCTCTTGCGACTACTTGCAAATCGGTTTCGTTCTCTAGGACTAATACACACTTATCTGCGCCAGCATTGGCAATCACAATTTCCAATAAATTGGTGATTAATCGATCTAGTTTGACTTCTTGGGAGATAGCTTGGGATGCTTTAATAATAGTCGCCAAATCTAAAAATTCGGAATTACCGTAAATAGTACCCATTTCCCCGTAAGTGTCTGTATTCTCTGGATTAGGGAGTGTTGTGAGGATCGAAGTGAGGAGTTTTGGGTAGAGCTTAACTAAATGCGCTACTTTTGCCATTGCGCCCCAATGGGTATAACCGGAATAAGCCTCCATCATATAAATCTGGGCGATTTTTTCTTTGCCCCAGTCTAGATAAAACTTGGCAGCTAATTCGTTGGCGAGTGCTTCTTCATGGATAAACTGATGTTCTTTAGCACCTGAAATAGCCAGATCATAATGCTCGATCGCGGTTGCTCTATTGTCCAATAACCGTTGCTTTTCTGCTTCGATTAAATGCCATTTATGGAGATAATTCATCGGGGCATATTTGCCCCATTGCTCGATCTTCCCTTGATGAATCTCTACTTGAGCAATAGTCTCCGTCCAATCTGCGGCTGGCTGCTCACTAACTAGGGCTAAATGTGTCAATGCTGCATAAAAATGGAATACGGGAATCGGGATCATCCCTGAAACTGCGATCAAATACTGTTGCCCTTGAGTAATATTTTCTAAAGCAGCCGGATATTGATTAAATAAGTACGCCAGCATTAGTTTGTAGATATACACATAAGCAAGGGCTGTGAGATCCCGATCCTGAAGATGTTTGGGAATCATCACAGTTTCATCATAGGCATCACCAATGAGACAATCTAACTTACTCCCATTTGTGATCAGGTTTTGTGCGATCTGTAGCTTCATCTCCAGATAAGCTTGAGCAGAATATTGTTTCAGTTGATCTAGCTGTTTGGTATAAGGTGATATTTCCGATGACCAAGTATCCAGCTCAACCCCACAGATCAGACTGGCATCAAAGTAACAACTGATACTGTAACTAGCATTAAGATCTCCAGCTTCCATACAAGTTGTATAGGCATATTTCAGTATTGGGATTATTTCTCGGATCAACTCTCTGCGATGTTGAATCCAGTTCCCAGATAGAAATAAAATTCTGGGTGTTAATTGTTGGGAATTAAAGCAGTCTGTTAAAGTTAGTGCCAACTGACTAAAACTATAACCTGTGTCCACATCTCCAATAAAAGCACTCATTACAACACCATAATTGACATACCCCAATGCTGATAAGAGTGTATTTCCAAACTCTAGTGATAGACTAACCATTAAACAGCTAAGAATGGGTGCCAATTCTGGAGTAGATATGAAAACGGGAGCCGCTAAATCTCCTAAAAGTTTCATAGTCTGTTGAGTTTGAAGATCGCTCATCACTGGCAGATCTATCAGATCTTCAATTCGCCTGCCTTTGAGTTGGCTAATAATATGCTGTAACGCTCTAAAAACCTGCGCCTCGTCAGATATTGTGGGGAACTCAGTTCCCAATTGGGCTAGTGCAAATCTACCTAAAGAGATAGCCTCCATCATTCTGCCATCAGCCGTTAATGCGGCAATTTGAATTCGGTAGATTTCTACTTTATCCAAAATCATCTGTGACGATCGCAATACTACCATTGCAATCTGTTCCATTAGCTCCAAATTTCCGCATAAATAGGCAGCTTCAACCCCAGCAACATGAAGATCTAAACTCAACTGATACTGTGTTTCCCAGCAATTAGGTGAGAGGAGTTCTATTCCTGCTTGTAAGTAAATATTGGCCACACTATATGCAGTAGAATTTCGCGCCCTATTACCTGCCTTGAGATTCAATTGAGCTAAAGATTCTTGATTACTCGGATGGGTAATTAATTCTTTCGCTCGATTCAAATGTCCAACAATATCGAACAGCTTTTCTTCGACAGCAGTTTCCGTATAATTTTGTTGAAGCGATAGTCCGATCGTCAGATGAGTTAATTCTTTTTCGCTGTCGGGAATTAGGGAGTATGCCGCTTGTTGAACGCGATCGTGTAGAAAACTATAAACTGGATTAGCAGATTCATTCACAACTGATCCAGCATCAGATTGAGTAAAGAATTTATAAGTTTCCGTCGTCGGAATTACTAAGCCTTCTTGCAATGCTTGCCACAGAGATGTTGCTAGATCTTGTGGCGATTTTTGAGCGACTATTACCAAAGTATCCAAATCGAATTGGGCACCAATACAGGCAGCTAACTTCAATGTGTCCTGAGTTTCCTGGGGCAATTGTTGCAGTTGCAATGCCATAAACTCGACCACATCATCAGTGATTGCTAAAGCTCGAATATTTGCTAGATTACACTGCCATCCCGTGGAGATAGGATCAAACGTAATCTCACCATTGCCGTATAATGCTTTTAAAAATTGGGTAGCAAAGAAGGGATTTCCCTGAGTTTTTTGATGCACCAATTTTGCTAAAGATTCGGACAGTGGTAAGTCACAATGTAATGTGTCTGCGACTAGTTGATGGATATCTGTAAATTGGAGTGGTTGAATTGTAATCGTATTTACCGTCGCTCCCATTTGTTGAATGTCATCGATAGTAAGGATCGACGGATGAATCGGGGAGACTTCATTATCTCGATAAGCTCCTAGTAGCAGTAGATGGGTTGAATCCTGCATTAATAATTTCAACAGATTGAGAGATGCCGCATCAGCCCATTGCAAATCATCGAGGAAAATTACTAGGGGATGTTCTACGGTAGTCAATACCTGCACAAATTTCTGCATCAGCAGATTAAATCGTTGCTGTGCGGCACTAGCAGATAATTCCGGTACCGGAAGTTGCTCGCCGATGATGTATTTTAGTTCGGGAATGATATCAATTAAAACTTGTCCATTTTCACCAACTGCTGCGAGCATCTTGGTTTTCCATGCTTGCAGTTGGAGATCTGATTCCGAGAGCAATTGCCCGATCGAATCGCGGAAGGCTTGAGTAAATGCGGAAAAGGGAATATTTCGCTGAAATTGGTCGAACTTACCTTTGATGAAATAGCCCCGCTGACGCACAATCGGTTTATGCACTTCTTGAACTATGGCAGTTTTACCAGTGCCAGAGTAACCTGCTACTAACATCATTTCGGATTGACCATTGCTGACTCTTTCAAAGGCATTGAGTAAAGCAGAAACTTCTGATTCTCGACCGTAAAGTCGCTCTGGAATAATAAAGCGATCGCACAGATCTTTTGCACCCAGCGTAAATGATTCAATTTTCCCTGTTTCTTGTAACTGCGCTAGACAAATTTCTAGATCGTGCTTTAGTCCTAGGGCATTTTGATAGCGATATTCGGCATTCTTTGCCATCAATCTGCTCACAATCTGCGAGAGAACTGGGGGAATATCAGCTTTGAGTTGATCGGCCGGAACTGGCTGTTGAGCTAGATGACAATGCACCAATTCCAGTGGATCTTTGGTAATAAAAGGTAACTGTCCCGTCAATAGTTCATAGAAGGTGATACCAAGAGAGTAAAAATCACTGCGATAGTCAATGCCCCGATTCATCCGACCAGTTTGTTCTGGAGAAATATATGCTAGCGTTCCTTCTAAGGCAGTAACAGTTTGAATTGCTTGAGTTTCTCGCGGCAAGAGTGAAGAAATCCCGAAATCAATCAGATCGATCTGATTGGTATCTGGGTCAAATAAGATGTTAGCGGGTTTGATGTCTTTGTGAATGACTTGATAACGATACAATCCAGCTAGGGTGTCGGCAAGTTGAATGGCGATCTCAAGAAACAGAGTTAATTTTTGCTGACTAGATCCTAATCCGCCTTCTCGATCTAATAGCTGTTGGAGTGAGATCTCACCACAATCCTCAGTCACCAAGGCATAGGAGTTCTGATAAGTCTCCAATGCTAGGGTTTTGGGGATATTGGGCAGATTGAGATTTTTGGTAATTGCATACTGATTGCGGAGCTGGATTAGTTCCCTAGCCG
>CASBPY010000097.1 GCA_949127675.1 Synechococcales cyanobacterium PMM_0072 | reverse complement strand
GTCCTGGTTTTAGCTCTGCACTAGGGGGCTTAGTGATGATATTGTAAGGGATGATTTCTCGCTCTCGATTCAACCAGTTACAGATCGAAAAAACTCGCATTTTGGGCACATCGGCAATCACTGCCAAACCACCATTCATATCACCATAGAGAGTGCAATAACCAACTGCCATTTCCGATTTATTACCAGTTGATAGGAGCAAATGACCAAACTTATTGGAAATCGCCATCAAGATATTGCCACGAATTCGGGACTGAATATTCTCCTCGGCTAGTCCAAATTCTGTACCTGTAAATAGGGAATCCAGAGTTTGATCAAATCCCTGCATCAAATCTCCAATTGGGATAGTTTCCGTATTAATTCCCAAATTAGCAGCTAGATCGATCGCATCAGTGACAGAATGTTCAGAGCTATAGGGTGACGGCATTAATACGCCCAAAACTTTGTCAGCTCCAATTGCTGCCGCTGCTATTGCCGCAACCAATGCAGAATCGATACCACCACTTAAGCCCAAGATTACTTTTTGAAAACCACATTTTTCTACGTAGTCGCGAACACCTAATACTAATGCTTGCCAAATTTCAGCATCAGTACTGTGATTTAATGGCTGAATTTCACCTAGATTTAGATCTTGTTTTGCTGCGTCAAATTCGATGATCATCAAGTCTCGATCGAATGACTTGCCGCGACAGACGAGTTCACCCGATCGATCGAACCCCAAGCTACAGCCGTCAAAAATTAGGTCGTCATTGGCACCAACTTGATTAAGATATAAAACTGCTCGATCATATTTAATCGCGGTATGTTTGAGCATTGCTTCTCGCACCTTTTGTTTGCCAACACTATAGGGCGAAGCCGATAGATTGATCGACAGATCGATCTGCTGTTTCGCTAACTCCTCGATCGGATTAACTAAATAGCTACGTTTACCCCAGAAATCTCGATCGTTCCACAGATCTTCGCAGACTGTTAGACCGATTTTAATTCCATCTATAATGAACCAATTCGCCTCACTACCCGCTGCAAAATAACGATTTTCATCAAACACATCGTAAGTAGGTAAAAGTCGCTTATGGAAGATATTCTGGACTTTTCCCGCTGTTACAAGTGCAATACTATTGAATAATGGCTTATTACCTGTAGTTGTATAATTTAAGTTAGGAGTGGCTAATCCAATTAGTACAGATAAGTCTGGTGGTAAATCTATGGCTAATTGATTGAGCGTCTGCTCCATATCAGCAATAAAATGAGTATTGAGCAATAAGTCTCTGGGTGGATAGCCACATAGTGACAGCTCAGGGGTAAGTAATAGTTCGACTCCTTGGCTAGCTACTTGTTGAGCAATTTCCAAAATACTTTGGGCGTTGTTTTGGAGATCGCCAATAGTCGGATTAAGTTGAGCTAGAGCTATTTTCATAATGTTTTGTTTAACCACAGAGGCACAAAGGACACAGAGATAGAAAGAAAAATCCGTAGGGTGGGCACTGCTCACAGTCAGATTTTAAGTCTATTACCGTTTGATGAATATTTTATTTCCCTACTTATACAAATAATAATGCTTTGTCTTTTAGTGGTGCAAATGCGACTGGATCGAAGCGGAATAATGTGGCTGGACGACCACTACCACGAGCAGATTTTTGGTCTGTCTCTTCTAAGAATTTTAGTTTGATTAAGCGATTGCGAAAATTGGAATAGTCGGAGAAAGTTTCACCTAAAACTGTCGAATATAATTGGTAAATATCACTAAGCGTAAATAGTTCTGGCAGAATATCAAAAGCGATCGGACTATACTCTAATTTACTCCGAAGTCGCTGATAGCCGTATTCAATAATTTGTTGATGATCGAAGGCGAGTTCTGGGAGTTTATCGATCGGATACCAAGCAATTCCACCTACACCAGTAGCAATTAATTCGGCGGCTTCATACCGAACTAGAGCAAAGTAGCTAACTGATAGATATCTAATATTATATCGATCAACGGCTTCCCGTGGATCTCGGTCTGGGCCACCAAAGGTATATAGTTGCTCTAAGTATAAGTTATCTACCTGGATTTTTTCAGCCAAGATTCGATCGGCAGCGGCTTCTAATGTTTCACCTGTTCTGACTAGGGTACCTGGTAAACACCAGTCACCTAAATAGGGTTCATCTTGGCGCATCACTAATAAAATCAGTAATCGATTTTGCTGAGTATCGATCGAGAAGATCACATTATCTACACCTACTTTAAAGTCAGCCAGGATCTGTTTATTTGAGTTTTGATCGATCGCGGGAGTCATCAGTTATAGAATATAAGTTAAATTGTTGAATATATGTAGCTACTTTGGGTGTTAAACCTTGAATCGAATGACTATTCCGAATCACTGTAGATGAAATCTGGGGTGTAGATAATGGAGCAATCGTAATTTTCGCCCCCATATCTACTAATCTTTGTAAATCGATCGATTCGATCTGATTACCGATTCGCGGCACAATTAATAACTCAACCTGACTCAATAATTTGCTAGCTTGATACCATTGTGGCAACTGAGTAATTAAGTCTGCGCCAATTGTGAGCGTAAATTCACTATCTCCCCAAATTGTGGTGGCAGTTGCCAAAGTATCGATTGTCCGTTGACTACTTAAACTGCGATAAACTTGGGTATGTTGACTAATTTTCGGATCGATTTCCTCAATTAATAACTCTAGCATTTGCGATCGCTGTTCTAGAGATGCCCCATGTACTTTAAATGGATTATTTGCAGCCCAGACTGCAACGCGATTTTCCTGTGGAGAGGCTGTGCCAAGGAATTGTGACCCCAACCAACTGATAATATTTTGATGAGCAATTGTCGGCGGATCTGCACTGGTTCCAAATAGAGCAATTTTCATTAATTGGTGGATGGTGAATAGGTGAATAGATGTAGGGTGGGCAATGCCCACCAGCTAAAATTTATGCTACTTCAATTCTTTGTCTTCAATTTCTGGGTTAATTCTAGTAACGAGGGAGAAATATTCACAGGAGTAAATCTATCATAATTAATATCTCGAATCTCCGCCGTTAGACTAGCTACATTTATATCAGTACGTTGTCTAATCGTGGTTAAACTATCATCTGGTTGAAGTCGATTACCTTTGTTCATCACAAGCTGCAATAATCCCGCACCCTCAGTCGCCAACCCCAATGTATCACTCGTAAACTTTCCCTCAGTTAGTTCGCGGAAGATTTGTTTTTTGCCAGGATAGGTCATTTTACCTGAAGATTGTTTCATTGTGGGGATATGATCTATTTCGACTAACTTATAGACACCATTTACAGGGCTACCTGTGACTAGTTTAGTACCCAATCCATAACCATTAATTGGCGCATTCGCTGCCCGTAATTTAGCAATTTCCCACTCATCCAAATCCCCACTAGCAAAAATATCGACATTTGGTAATATTTCAGCTATTTGCTTGGATAAACTAACCAGATCCCCTGAGTCTAGCCTAATCCCTGACAATTCAATCTCGCCTGCCGCCACTTGTTTCGCTAGCTCTGTCGCTGCCTCAATCGAATCGTATGTATCGATCAGTAATGGTGCCCCTGGAAAATAACGATGAAAAGCTCTGAACGCCGCTTGTTCGCTACCTTCGATCGCATTTATTGCCATCACAAGTGCATGTGCCATTGTCCCACTCGGTTGACAGCCCAGTTTCAGCGCAGCCAACACATTAGATGTGGTGTCCAACCCACCCGC
>CASBPY010000096.1 GCA_949127675.1 Synechococcales cyanobacterium PMM_0072 | reverse complement strand
TATTCACTGTGTATAAATAATTAGGGAATGAAGACATCACATTATCGATAAAATCAAACCAGATTGGAGAAGGTGAATGATAGAAGAAAAACTCTCGATAAGAGTTACTAGTACATCTACCGACATATTTACTGCCATTAGTAATTAGTTCTCGTTCTAAAGTTGTTTCAATATCATCGAGGATATCGCATTCCTCACGACTTGCCAAGCCATTATTATCTGGTGAATTCATTTGCAGTCGAATACATCCCATTAAAGGAAGATCGGTGATTGGGATTGAGTCGGCGATTCCAAGATTGACTAAAATAGAGGCAAACTTATCATCAATATTGCAAAAGTAGAAATTCCAATCATCGCTCATCTTTAATTTCCAAAATCAACCGATCTTATTCTTCCCCATAAGGCGAAAAATGGCACAATGGAGGGGTAGCTATTATTCGTTCGTTTATACTTAAAGTCCTATGTCTGCTCTCAAACTCAGCGGTGCCGAGATTCGTCAAGCCTTCCTCGATTTCTATAGTCAGCGCGGACATCAGCCGTTGCCTAGTGGTTCGCTCGTACCTGAAGATCCGACGGTGTTATTGACGATCGCGGGGATGTTACCATTTAAGCCGATTTTCTTGGGTCAACGCACTCCTGATTATCCCCGTGCGACGACTTCCCAAAAGTGTATCCGCACTAATGATATCGAAAATGTGGGGCGGACGGCGCGGCATCATACGTTTTTTGAGATGTTGGGCAATTTTAGCTTCGGGGACTATTTTAAGGAACAAGCGATCGAATGGGGTTGGGAAATCTCGACTAAAGTATTCAATCTCCCCCCTGAGCGGTTGGTTGTCAGCGTGTTTGAGGATGACGATGAAGCTTTTGCGATCTGGCGGGACAAGATTGGCGTGAATCCCCTGCGAATTAAGCGGTTGGGTGCCGATGATAATTTTTGGGTGTCGGGGCCGACAGGCCCTTGTGGGCCATGCTCTGAGCTTTATTATGATTTCCATCCCGAATTGGGAAATGACAACATCGATTTGGAGGATGACAGCAGATTTATTGAGTTTTATAATCTGGTGTTCATGCAGTACAACCGCGATGTGGATGGCAATCTCACGCCGTTAGCCAACAAGAACATCGATACGGGGATGGGCTTAGAGCGGATGGCGCAAATCCTCCAAGATGTGCCGAATAATTATGAGACAGATCTAATTTTTCCGATCGTCCAAACTGCGGCGGATATTGCTGGGATTGATTATTTTAGTAGTGATGAAAAAACCAAAACTTCATTGAAGGTAATCGGCGATCACGTTCGGGCGGTTGTACACATGATTGCCGATGGAATTCGGGCTGAAAATACTGGGCGAGGTTATATTTTACGGCGGTTAATTCGGCGGGTAGTGCGGCATGGCAGGTTGATTGGAATTGACGCTGAATTTACGACTAAAGTAGCTGAAAGTGCGATCGCGATGTCGGAAGTTGCTTATCCCAATGTGCGGGAGAAGGCGGTGAAAATTAAGACAGAACTTCAACGGGAGGAAGTTCAATTTCTCAAAACCCTGGGGAATGGCGAGAAGTTACTGGCACATATTATTGCGGATGCCCTCAGTCAGGGTGTGAAGGAGATTTCGGGTAAAGATGCGTTTACGCTGTTTGATACTCATGGTTTCCCGTTGGAATTGACTCAAGAAGTTGCCGAAGAACAAGGGTTAACTGTTGATGAAACTGGGTTTAATGCCGAGATGGAAATTCAGAAAATTCGATCGCGTGGTGCGGTAGAATCGATCGATCTCACGGTTCAAGGCTCTTTAGACAAACTTGCCGAACATATCCATGCTACGCAATTTTTGGGCTATGCTCACGCTACTAGTCAGGCTGAAGTTGTCGCCTTATTAGTTGCAGGGGCATCGGTATCAGAAGCAGATGCCGGAACCAGCGTACAAATTGTCCTAGATCAAAGTCCTTTTTATGCGGAATCTGGCGGACAAGTTGGCGATCGCGGCTACTTGTCGGGGGATAATTTATTAGTACGCATTGATGATGTCAAGAAAGAATCGGATTTCTTCGTTCACTTTGGATCGATCGAGCGTGGAAGTCTCCGAGTCGGCGATCCAATTACTGCCCAAATTGATGCAGCTTGTCGTCGTCGCGCTCAATCCAATCATACAGCGACTCATCTATTACAAGCCGCTTTAAAACTACTAGTAGATCCTGAAATTTCTCAAGCAGGATCCTTAGTTTCATTCGACAGATTGCGGTTCGATTTTAACTGTCCTCGCGCCCTGACACCTGCGGAAGTCGAACAGATAGAAGGATTGGTAAATACCTGGATTACTGAGGCGCATGGAGCCATAATTGAGGTCATCCCGATCGCTGAAGCTAAGGCTAAAGGTGCAGTCGCGATGTTTGGTGAAAAATATGGAGCTGAAGTCCGTGTGATCGATTTCCCTGGTGTCTCGATGGAATTGTGCGGTGGTGTCCATGTCAGCAATACCGCTGAAATTGGCGTATTTAAGATCGTCAGCGAAGCGGGTGTAGCTGCGGGAGTGCGGCGGATTGAAGCTGTCGCAGGGAATGCTGTTTTAGATTATCTCAATGTACGGGATAAAGTAGTCAAAGAATTGAGCGATCGGTTCAAAGCTAAACCTGAAGAAATCCTCGATCGAATCTCGACAATGCAAAATGAACTTAAAGCCAATCAGAAGCAATTAGAGACGGTAAAGGGTGAATTGGCGATCGCTAAATCCGAACAATTACTATCTCAAGCAATATCGATCGGTGAGTTTAAAATCATTATCGCCGAACTTGGCGATGTCGATGCCAACGCACTGCAAACTGCGGCGGAACGGTTATTAAATAAACTCGGTGAAGGCGCGATTATTCTGGCTTCGATTCCTGAACCGGATAAGGTGAGTTTGGTGGCGGCGTTTAGTAAAGGGGTAAATGCGAAAGGTTTACAGGCTGGAAAGTTTATTGGAAATATTGCGAAGATATGTGGTGGTGGCGGTGGTGGACGACCAAATTTAGCTCAGGCTGGGGGACGGGATGCGAGCAAGGTGAAGGAAGCCTTGGGGGTAGCTAAGGCGGAGTTGGAGAGTGGTTTGGGTTGATTGTGGGAATGGTGGGCGGTTGAAACCGCCGATTGTGATGCGAAACCCGCCTTCGCGGGTTGGGGATATTAGTCCGCGTAGGCGGACTTTGCAACATGAGCGACGATTTCAATCGTGTGGAATATCGCACCATCTAAATCGCCTCCCAATCGGGAATCAAAGACTTCTGACGATGATGCTCTTCCTGTCTGTCAATATATTCGCACAACCGATCAATATCGCCCCTACTCGCCGTCAAAGCACCATAACTACCCTGCCATTTGAATAGAAAATCTGGTTGGATTTCATGGTTGATAAAATGTGAAGAACTCCCCTTCACCTGTTTGACAAAATCTGATAACGAAATAGTTGGATTTAGAGTTGCCAGCAAATGAATATGGTTGCTAATCCCACCAATTCTAATTACATCACATTTTAACGATTGACATTCCGATCGAATCGTCTTATATGCAGCCTCTCGAACTTCTGGAATTAACATCGGTTGTCTATCCCAAGTTGACCAAATATGGTGAAAATAGATCTGGGTAAAATTGGATGGCATTTTGACGATCGCGAATCGCTCTAAAATTAGACAATCTTAATATGCCCAAATCGAGTGGGTGATCGATCGAGCGGGATTAATCAGCGGTTAAAACCGCCGCTAATGATGCAAAACCCGCCTACGCGGGTTCAGAAACTCTAGTCTGCGTAGGCAGACTTCGCAACACTAGCGACGATTTCAATCGTGCGGCAATCGATCGTAATTGATTGCTGTGAATATTGATGCTATCCAGTAAATTGAACTAGAGAAAAAAGAGCTTGCATAAATATGCAAGCTCTTTTTTATAATCTAAAATTCACGAAGATTTTAGTAAATTGTTCTGTCTAACTAGTGATTATGAATAATCATCTTCTTCTTCCTCATCGGTGTTAGAAGGTTTCCAATCATCTTCTTCATCATCGCTGGCAGCAGATTTAATGGTGTCGCCGTAAAGTCCAGCAAACTCATCTGCCTCCTCTTTACTTGAAGGTTTGATGATCGATAAACCGCCGAGGCTGGCATCGTCGAGATCGTAGCTGCGGGCAGTACGATCGTCGAGAATCATGTCCTCATCAGTACCAATTATGCCTTCATAGGCACCATACATGCCTGGAGAACCGTAATCATTGTCCATAATCGGGCTGGAGAAGTTTGAGTCCTCATAGGCGTTGAAGCCTGTACCAGCGGGGATTAAGCGGCCGATGATCACGTTTTCTTTCAAGCCACGGAGCCAGTCAGATTTGCCTTCGATCGCAGCTTCAGTCAGGACGCGGGTAGTTTCTTGGAAACTCGCGGCGGAGATGAAACTGTCGGTGTTCAAGGATGCTTTGGTAATACCGAGCAGCATTGGCGTATATTCCGCTGGAGCGGCACCTGTAATCGACATCGCTTCGTTGACCTGTTCGACTTGGCGCAGTTCTTGCAGTTCGCCTGGGAGCATAGTCGTATCGCCGCCATCGTCGATTCGGACTTTAGAGGTCATTTGACGGACAATCACTTCGATGTGTTTGTCGGAAATCTCTACACCTTGGGATTGGTATACAGACTGAACTTCATTCACCAGGAATGCTTGGGCTTTTTGAAGGGCAAGCAGAGCTGCTTCAAATACACCATTGTCCTCGCGGAAGTGGTTGAAGTAGACTTCCAGAATCTCGTGGGGATTCATTTGTCCGTCTGTGAGCAAGTGTCCGGCTTTGACGACGTTCCCATCGGATACTAGCAAGTTTTGACCAGGGCCGAGGAAGTATTCTTCGACTGCACCACTATTGTCGATTACTTTGATTTCGGTCGGTTCGTTATCTTCGTTATAAATAACTGACGCAGTACCATCACGACGGTTGAGGATACAAGGCTCTTTTGGTTTCCGCGCTTCGAGTAGTTCCTCGATCCGTGGTAAACCTTGGATAATATCCCCTGTTTTCGATCGCTCATAAACCAGTAACACCAAGTTATCGCCCCGTTGGACGAGATCGCCTGTATCGATATGCAGAATTGCACCAGGTGATACCCGATACGGACGAGATGTCCGCAATACAACCTGATTGTCTGTGACTGAGACAACTTGACCGGAATCTGGGCTAGGAACGCCTTCAGCCAGTGAGCTACCGGAAATGATCAGTTGACCAACTTTGACAGTTGGTGCCGCAGCATTGGTATCGATCGTGACTCGATCGGTATCGCGGACTACCAGTACTCGCCGGACAGATTCAGCTCCAGCCCGGATTCCGCGCACCTCACCAGGATGCTTACACCGGATTTCGGTACGGGCGACTACTGCACCAGGGGCGATTTTTTGACCGTCGGTGACTAGAGCTTCAGTGTAGGTACTACCACCTAAGTTGTCGCCAGCGGTGTCGCGACGAATGGTGAGTGATTCGAGGATCACTAATTGGAGCCGCTGTTCCCCAGTTTTCTCGTCTTTGATTAACTCGATATCGGCAGCAAGTTGAGGGGTGCTGGTGGACTCCAGTTCTAATACCAGTTGGGTACGGAGCAGTTCAACTCCATCGACTGATTTGACTCGTTCGCCATCTTTGTAGGGTACGCGCTGGACAGCTCGGAGTTCGATCGTCGCCGCTTTACCTTCAACAATCACACCTTGAGCAGCAGCTTGGTTGACTGATGCTTGGGAGGGCAGATTGGGTTCGTCAGGAACTTGATATTCAACTACGGGACGAATTAGTAAGGCGGAACCTTCGGGGGTTTCGACGTACTCTAGGTACTTGAGTTCGGTGACTGCTTCGAGTTCGGGAACTGGTTTGTTACCTGGATAACAGATGGTTCCGGTGACGGATTGTCCCGATTCAGGATCGTCGAGTAGGTGTAGTTCACCTGGCTTAATAGTGATTTCGCGGAGAATATCATTCTTCTGGACGACTTCGATAATCCCGCTGATCCCGCAGAAGATATCTCGAATTACTTCGGTGCCAGCTTCGACGAATTGACCATCTTCGACGTTGAGCAGGGAGATGTCTTTGTTGACTTCGTGGGATTCTTCAGGGATCCAGAGGATGGTACCACCTTGAACGACTTCGTAGCCCTGTTTGGCTTTACCTTTTTTCTGGACATCTAAGCCCGCAAATTTGACGATCCCACCTGTGCGAGTGCGGTATTTATCGTCGATCAATTCGGCGACGGCTGTACCACTTTGAACTTTGGTGCCTGGAGCGGTGAGTAGTTGGAAGCGTTGGTTCTCGTCAGTAACGATCGAGTATTGTTCCCGTCCAGATTCGGTATCAACTTCGACTTTAGATCTGTCGAGAGACACGGAAGCGGTGATAATTTCGATTTCCCGTTCGCCGCGTAGTCTGACTACACCACCACTGACGGAGATTAGTTTAGTTTCGGCTAATACGCCATCGGTATCGATCGACTCACCGTTTTTGACCATTGCCTCAGCACCAGGTGGCAAGTTGTAAACTTCCCCTGACAGTACCCAAATCAAGCCACCCCGTTGAGCAATCCGGGTCATGTTACCTTGACGATCGGTTTTCTCCTCCGGTACGATGTCAGCAAATAAAACTTCACCTGCGAGATCTGCGGCTACGTCTTTGGTGGCTTTCTCAGTAGAACGTCCACCTTTGCTGAGGGCGATTTCGGCTAGTAGATCGCCAGCTTTAACTTCTGACCCATCAGCAACGAGTAGGAGTGAACCAGGGGTAAGGTTAAAGACTTTTTTCTTCCCTTTACCTTTTGGTTCGAGTACTAAGTCACCATTGACTTCCACTTGTTCACGATCTTCACCATGCTTGGTGCGAACAGAACGGACGCGGAGGTTCAAGAATTTGACGGTACCATCGTGAGGCGCACGAATTTGTTGCTCGACTTCTCCGGTAAATACCCCACCTGTGTGGAATGTCCGCATCGTGAGCTGGGTACCTGGTTCTCCGATCGATTGCGCGGCGATAATCCCGACTGCTTCACCAAGATCTACCAGATGTCCGTGGGCTAGACTCCAGCCATAGCAAAGCTGACAGACCGAACGTGCTGCTTCACAGGTTAATGGCGATCGAGCGAAGACCTTTTTCACATCAGCTTTGACGATTGCCGCGATCGTATCTTCGTCTAATTGTTGGTTCCGATTGGCAATTAATGCCTTGGTTTCAGGGTGAAAGACATCGGCTGCTAATACGCGCCCGTGCATCCGATCTTTGAGCGGAATCAAGACCCGATCTCCATCTTTCATCGCTTCGACGTTCAAGCCGCGAGTTGTGCCGCAGTCATGTTCGCGGACAATTACGTCCTGAGAAACGTCTACCAGACGACGGGTAAGGTAGCCAGAGTCAGCAGTACGGAGAGCAGTATCTACCAGTCCTTTCCGCGCACCGTATGAGGAAATAATGTACTCGGTTACGGTTAAGCCTTCTTTAAAGTTGGTCTTAATTGGTAAATCGATGATTTCCCCTTGAGGATTGGCCATCAAGCCCCGCATCCCTACGAGCTGACGGACTTGAGATAGGTTTCCCCGCGCACCGGAGAATGCCATCATGTAGACGGAGTTGAGCGGATAGTTTTCGCGGAAGTTGACTACTACCTGGTCTTTGAGGCTTTCGGAGGTAATGTTCCAGGTATCGATTACTTTTTGGAACCGTTCTACTTCGGTGATTTCGCCACGAGTATATTTCGCTTCGGTTTCGTTAATCGTATTTTCGGCCGCTTCAAGCATATCCTTCTTGATCGGCGGGATTTTCAAGTCGTCGATACTAATCGATACACCTGCTCTGGTGGCGAACCGGAAACCCAATTCTTTGAGTTTGTCGGCCATCTGCGCGGTTCTGGCAGTTCCATAATGGCGGAATGACCAAGTAATCAGTTTTTTTAACTGTCCTTTATCAACCATACGGTTGTTAAATGCGATCGGCTTTCTCTCTTTTTCGCTCATGATTTAGTGGATAGTGAATGGTGGATCGTGGATCGTGGATTGTGGTTGGGGAGTAATGGATAGTGGTGGATTGATAACCAGCGATCTTTCGCTATCCACTATTCACTATTCACTATCCACTAAACCGAAAGAACTTCCTGAATCGTCTGGTTATAAATCATCCGTCCTGGGGTGGTGTAAATATATTGAGAGATAAATTCACCTGTTTTGGATTCACGGACGCGGCGGTATTTATAGAGCTTGGTGATGCTGCCATCAATGGCTTCGATCGTTTCTAGGGGTTCTAGTTCGTTTTCGTCACATTCCATTAAGCCGTCGTAACGGACCCAGACAAAGCTGTGGATATTGAGTTCAGCTCGATCGTAGGCACGGATTGCGTCGTCTAGATTGGCAAAATACCGATCGGTTTCAGCGAGTGCGGGATTTCGGGCTGTGAGGTAATAACAACCTAGTACCATATCCTGGGATGGTGCCACAATTGGCGAACCTGTTGCTGGAGAGAGGATGTTGTTACTCGCCAACATCAGTAGGCGGGCTTCTGCTTGGGATTCGAGGGACAGGGGAACGTGAACCGCCATTTGATCTCCGTCGAAATCGGCGTTAAATGCCGGACAGACGAGGGGATGGAGTTGGATGGCGCGTCCTTGAACGATGATGGGTTCAAAGGCTTGAATCCCTAAACGGTGCAATGTTGGTGCCCGATTTAGCATAACTGGGTGTCCAGCGATGACTTCTTCGAGTACATCCCACACCATAGGGTCGCCTTTTTGGATCAGTTTTTTGGCGGCTTTAATGTTGTTAACTAAGTTGTTTTTAATTAACCGATGAATGACGAATGGTTGGAATAATTCGATCGCCATTTCTCGTGGTAGTCCACACTGATGAATCTTCAGTTTTGGCCCGACGACGATCACGGAACGTCCCGAATAATCTACCCGTTTACCAAGTAAGTTTTGACGGAACCGACCCTGTTTACCTTCGATAATATCGGAGAGGGATTTGAGGGCGCGGTTGTTTGCTCCGACGACTGTCCGTCCACGTCTACCGTTATCGATCAAAGCATCGACAGCTTCTTGCAGCATCCGTTTTTCGTTACGGACGATGATTTCTGGAGCGAGGATTTCTTGCAATCTGGCGAGACGATTATTCCGGTTAATTACACGGCGATAAAGGTCGTTTAAGTCAGAAGTTGCAAATCGTCCACCATCCAGTTGTACCATTGGGCGCAAGTCGGGTGGAATCACTGGAATATAACTGAGAATCATCCATTCGGGACGGCTGCCAGTCGCGATGAAGTTATCAATTACCCGCAGGCGTTTGATTAATTTGGCGCGTTTTTGCCCTTTGGATTCGCTGATTTGTTCGCGGAGCTTTTCAGCTTCTTCTTCCAGTTGGAGGTCTTCAAGCAGGCGTTGGACGGCTTCTGCACCGATGCCAACTTCCACACCTTCGAGTTCGGAATCTTCACTGTAGATCCGTTCTTCGATTTCTAACCATTGCTCTTCTGTCAATAGCTGTTTATAGCCGAGGGTATCATCGTTACCCGCAGATAAGACAACATAAGAGTTGAAGTAAACAATTTGCTCGACATCCCGCAATGGCATATCTAGCAGGATACTTAGATAACTAGGAATCCCCTTCAGGTACCAAACGTGAGATACTGGCGCGGCTAATTTAATAAATCCCATCCGGTGCCGACGCACGCGGGATTCAGTTACTTCTACCCCACACCGTTCGCAGACAATTCCGCGATGGCGCACTCGCTTGTACTTACCACAATGACATTCCCAATCCTTCGCTGGGCCAAAAATTCGCTCGCAGAATAACCCATCCATTTCCGGCTTCAATGTCCGGTAGTTAATGGTTTCAGGCTTGGTAACTTCACCTACTGGCGTGCCATTGGGGAGATTTCTCGAACCCCATTCGCGGATTCGATCGGGCGAAGCAATCCCAATCTTAACGTAATCAAACTTAGTTTCTAGCTTTTGACGCATTTTCTCTAGGGCTTAGTGATTAGGAATTGGACGGGTAAGTGGATCGTGGATCGTGAATCGTGGATCGTGAATACGTTTATAAATAACAGTCAAAACGCGCCTGCGCGTTCAACTTTATTCCTGACCAACGATCCACTATTCACGATCCACTATTCACTTCCTACACTTCTTCGCTATCGTCTCCACGAGCAAAGGACTCATAAGTCGGACGCGATGGGGCACGGCGAGTATTAACATCTGCCATCAGATCGACTTCCACGTCGCGGCTATCGCCGTCAGGTGTTTGCTCAACTTTATGTACGGCGATATCCAATCCGAGGGATTGTAACTCCCGCATCAGTACCTTGAAGGATTCAGGCGTACCAGGGCTAGGAATCGACTTACCTTTCACGATCGCATTGAGCGCATCATTCCGTCCTTGCATATCGTCAGACTTAACGGTAAGTAGCTCTTGGAGCGTATACGCTGCACCGAATGCTTCCAGTGCCCATACTTCCATTTCTCCGAACCGTTGTCCACCTTGCTGCGCTTTACCACCGAGGGGCTGTTGCGTAACCAGGGAGTAAGGGCCAGTAGAACGGGCATGAATCTTGTCATCGACTAAGTGGACAAGTTTGAGCATATACGCCTTGCCGACTGTTACAGGTCGATCGAATGCTTCACCTGTGCGCCCATCGTACACTGTAGTTTTACCTGGCTCTTCTTTATCGAAGATCCACGGTTTACCTTGGGCTTTAGCTGCCTGTTTCAGCTTACTGTGAACGGTCGATCGAGATGCTTCTGGTGCGTACATTTCATCGAATGGGGTGACTTTGAATCGTTTGTTCAAGTTATGTCCTGCCCAACCGAGCAGACACTCAAATACCTGTCCAACGTTCATCCGTGACGGTACACCCAGGGGGTTGAGCACGATATCCACGGCGGTACCATCGGGTAGATAAGGCATATCTTCCACAGGCATAATCCGGGAGACAATCCCTTTGTTTCCATGTCGTCCCGCCATTTTATCGCCGACTTGGATTTTCCGTTTTTGAGCAACGTAGATCCGGACGACCATGTTCGCGCCAGGTGGCAGTTCATCGCCCTGTTCGCGGGTAAATACGCGGACATCGACGACGCGACCTTTTTCACCGTTTGGTACACGGAGTGAGTTATCGCGAACATCCCGCGCTTTTTCACCGAAAATCGCGCGGAGTAATTTCTCTTCAGGTGGCTGATCGGATTCTCCTTTAGGAGTCACTTTACCAACGAGAATATCTCCAGACATGACCCAAGCACCTTTACGGATAATTCCGGTTTCGTCAAGGTTTCGTAATGATTCTTCACTGACGTTAGGAATCTCACGAGTAATTTCTTCAGGTCCTAATTTAGTTTGACGGGCTTCAATTTCAAACTTCTCAATGTGGATACTGGTGTAGTAATCCTGGGAAACTAATTTCTCACTAATCAGAATCGCATCCTCATAGTTGTAGCCTTCCCACGGCATGTAAGCAACGAGAATATTCTGTCCTAGAGCCAGTTCTCCGCCTTCAGTCGCCGAACCGTCTGCCAATACTTGACCTGCAACTACTCGATCTCCGATATGGACTAGAGGACGTTGGTTTAGGCAAGTATCCTGATTAGAACGGTGATATTTTTGGAGCAGATACTTCTGTGTCCGACCATTATCACCTTTGACATCGATCGATTCTGCTTCGACAAAGCAAACAACCCCGTCGAATTTGGCAACCACGACCATCCCTGAATCTCGCGCCGCTTGGACTTCCAAGCCAGTACCAACTAAGGGACGCTCAGGACGTAGCAATGGTACCGCCTGACGTTGCATGTTAGAACCCATCAGGGCGCGGTTAGCATCATCATGTTCGAGGAACGGAATCAAGGATGTCGCAACCGAAATAATCTGTACGGGCGAAATCGCCACATAGTCTACCTGATCCGGTGTGGTAGTGGTAAATTCATGGCGATACCGGACGGGAATCGTCGAACCTAAGATATATCCATTCTCGTCAGTAGTAATATCCCCAGGTGCAACCCGCAAATCATCTTCCTGATCCGCTGTCATATACTCAGCTTCCAGCTCCCGTTTCACCCGACCATTTTCGACAGGTAAGAACGGCGTTTCGATGAATCCATACTGATTCACCCGCGCGTGAGTAGCCAAGGAACCGATCAACCCAGCGTTAGGGCCTTCAGGAGTTTCGATCGGACAAATCCGCCCGTAGTGGGAGGTGTGGATATCCCGTACCGCAAAACCAGCCCGTTCTCGCGTCAAACCACCAGGGCCTAAGGCTGACAGACGGCGTTTGTGGGTCAATTCCGCGAGGGGATTGGTTTGATCCATAAACTGGGAGAGCTGGGAGGAACCGAAAAATTCCTTGACGGCGGCTACTAATGGTTTGGGATTGACCAAACTAGCTGGAGTCAAACTACTCGTCTCTGAAACTGTCATCCGTTCGCGAATAATCCGTTCGAGGCGATTTAAACCCACCCGAATTTGGTTCTGGAGTAACTCACCCACAGACCGCACGCGGCGATTACCTAAGTGATCGATGTCATCAGTGCTACCGATGTCAAATTCGAGGTTGATCAGATAATCGATCGCACACAAGATATCCTGAGGAGTCAGTACCCGAATCGCATCAGGGGTCGTCAACCGCAATTTCCGGTTGAGTTTATACCGACCAACTTTACCCAGGTCATAGCGTTTGGGGTCAAAGAAGCGCGAGTCCAGCAATTGCTGACCACCGCTGACAGTAGGCGGTTCGCCTGGACGCAGCTTTTTGTACAGCTCCATCAAAGCTTCTTCTTCGGTTAGATTCCCTTCTTTATCGATCGTCTTTTGATAAAATTCAGGGTGCCGCAACGAGTCAAAAATCTCATTATCACTCAAGCCCAAGGCTTTCAATAATACCTGCGCGGAAAGCTTCCGAGTCTTATCGATCCGCACCCACACGATATCATTTTTATCAGTCTCAAACTTCAGCCACGCCCCACGGTTAGGAATCAAAGACGCGCTGTAAGTCCGGCGACCATTCTTGTCTAGTTCGGATTTATAATAAACTCCAGGCGATCGCACGATCTGATTGACAATTACCCGTTCAGCACCGTTAATGATAAACGTACCCCGATCGGTCATCAGTGGCAAATCGCCAATAAAGACATCCTGCTCGATGATTTTGCCTTTATCTTCTTTGTTGATTAATTGAGTCGGTACGTACATCTGCACCGCATAGCTAGCATCGCGTCGCTTTGCTTCATCCACGTCATATTTAGGACGTTTGAGCTTGTAATTTTTGGCGAGGAATCTTAGTTCCAGTTTGCCAGTGTAGTCAGTAATTGGTGAAAAGCTGTCTAATTCTTCGATCAAACCTTCTTCCAAGAACCAGCGAAAGCTAGAACGCTGAATCTCTACTAAATCGGGCAACATGTAAGTGGATGCCGTCGTAGTAATCTGACTAGTCATGTATATTCCTCTGTGAGTGCGTTCTAAATGGCGATCGATTCTGCTAGATTAAATTGGCGTTCCCAACTTAGCAAGATCGATCTTGGTGCTGCAATGTAGCTACGTTGTGTTTGTTGATCCAAGCGATCTGATTATGTGTGTATATACTTAAAATGCCCCCATTGCGAGTAGTAATTTCTTTGCTCCGATCTTGCATTTGCTGCGGCTGGGAAAGTATTAACCTGCGAGTATGGGTTCAAAAACATCTTCGTGGCGAAAGTATATTGATTTAGGCTGGATTGGATCTGGGGAAAAGATTTAATATGGTTAGCTAAATAGTTGATAATATTGGTAGTTTAAATAATTCTCTAGCATTAGCTGTTGTAAAATCAGCAAGGGTATCGAGATTTTCACCTCTTAACTGTGCTAGGTAGCTGGCAACATGACTAACAAATGCTGGTTCGTTGCGCTTACCCCGTTTGGGTACAGGTGCCAGAAACGGGCAGTCTGTTTCAATCAACAACTTGTCGGTAGGTACGATTTGAGCCGAAGCTTGAATCTGAGTTGCATTCTTAAATGTAACTACCCCGCTAAAGCTGATCGAGAAGCCCAAGTCTAGAAACCATTGGGTTTCTTCTGGAGTTCCTGACCAACAATGCATTACGCCTCGGACTTGTCCGAATTCGCTCCAGAACTGTTGGCAAACTTGGCGCATCATCACGGCGGCATCGCGACAGTGAATAATCACTGGTAAATCGAGCTGCTTGGCAATCTGTAATTGCGATCGAAAGACCTCAATTTGCCACTCGTGGTTGTCAGCTTTAAAAAAGTCTAACCCCATTTCACCGATCGCTACCACCCGCTTGTCGCTACTCGCCAGTGCCCGAATCTGATCTCCCAGATCTGCTTCCCATAATTTTGCATCCAACGGATGCAACCCTACCGAAAAGAACAATTCTGGCAGTAGATCTGCTAATTTCTGCGTCTTGGTAAACTCGGCTGGCGTTACACAAGAGTGTACTAGCTGTACAACCCCTTGCTCTCGCCAGCGATCGCGCACCGCTTCCAAATCTGCATCAAAGCTATCGAAGTTGATATGAACGTGAGTATCAATTAGCTGCATTTAGCACAGGTAAACTGGTTTTGAGCGGAGTCTTTGATCTACGCGGCCACTTTGACGGCGATCGCTTTAGCTAGACGAGATTTCTTGTTAGCACCGTTGTTCCGATGTAGAACACCTTTTTGAACGGCTTTGTCGATTTTTTTGTATGCTTCATTCATACATTTTTGGACTTCCGCAGATGTTTCGTCCGAAGGTGTTGCAGTATGTTTCTCAACTGCAACGAAGTATTTTTTCATCAATGTCCGTACCACGGACTTGTGTGCCTTGTTGCGAAGTCTATTCCGCTCAGCGACTTCGATACGTTTGACTGCAGACTTGATATTTGCCATATGCTCTAATCTCGCTATTTCCTATTTTTTCGCATTAAAGCGTCGCCACGCGAGCCTGTCACTTTAGATCGTAAATTATAAAAATTGACATAATGCCAGACATATAATCATAGCATAGCGTCCTGGAAATTAGCAAGATATTTTTTAGCAGCGCAGCAGTTCTAAGTTTAAACCTGCTGCTGTAGATCTGTATGGGCGGGTTTCTGCTAACTATTCCAGCCTAATAAAAATAAATACAGAACAAACTCGCCCACACACCATCAGCAACAATCGATTATTCTTGCAAAAGTTTGATTTCTAGTGAGGTTGGGCGGGTTTTGTACAACAGTTATCGTTATAGCAGCAATAATTAAATTAGCCTAAACCCGTCCCTACATATCTTTGGTTGCTATGTACTATTTTGATAAATTCATGATATGCTTGTACTAAGAAAGGACTGAAGCCAAATATGGTTTGTCCGCCACTGACATTCAATATTAATACAGAGCAGATCTATGACGTACTCAAAAACTAGAGCGACTAAAGACCATACTGCTGAATACTTACACACTCCTAGCCAGGATACATTGCTTGAATCTCTTTCACAGATCGAAGAATTAACTATTACTCCATCAGAGTCACTTGGATTGCGCGAAGCAAAAGTACGAGATCGGTTTGCTGCGCCTGAATACGTCAATCCCAATGCTCGCCTCCCCCGTATCCAAGCATTGCGGGGTGAAAATGGGGCGAGCGAGTGTGGCTACTTCATCACGGAAACCGAGATGGCAAAGGCTGGCTGGGGACAGATCGATGAGTCTCAAATGATCGTCTACGAATATAATAGTGGTGGCAAAGAACAGGGATTATTGATCCAATCACCACGGATGTTGGTGGTACCTCGATCGCCATTATTTGCCTTCGACAGACAGGTTTCCCGTCAAGAAGAACGGCTAGTTGTTGCTGGACAATATAGTAAGCAATTATATAGCAATCGTGAGAAATATGGCACCGCTCAATGCTATGAAGTATTACTCCTAGATGAGAATAATCAACCATTACATGAAATAGGGCTAGCTTACGTTGCAAAAGGTGCAAACCAAGCAAGCTTTAGCTTCCACTGGCAACAACTAGTTGATCGAGTCACCAAGTGTCATGCGATCGCCAATTCAATTCCAGCTAGAGCTAAAGACGCTCGATTCAATAGTCTCTGTGTGTTTGAATTTACTGTCAAACGTGAGCTAGCTGGTAATAATGCTAAATCGCCAGCTTGTAAAGTGGATAGTCATATCGAGCCAACACAAGATAACTGGGAACAGTTTTTCTTGGGTCGTCAAGATGAAATTGCGGACAGATTTCTCAATCTATTAGCACCTACTACTGAGCTGACTTTACCACAATCTAATATTTTGAGCTTAGTAGATCGAATTGATGACGGAATCAACAATGAACTAGCTGCTTAATAGCTAGATTTCGACAAAAACCACGATAATACCTTGGTAGGGATAATTCATGAATTACCCCTACCAAGGTATTATTTCGATCGATAACTGAAATATATGAGAGTTGCAGCGTTAGGATTGGATATCGGGGGGAAACGCATCGGTGTAGCTGGCTGCGATGGGTTGGGGTTGATTGCAACGGGGATTACGACGATTTGGCGCAGCTCATTTCAGGAAGATATCGCCCAATTGAGGCAGATTATCGCAGAGCGACAGGTAGAAATCTTAGTGCTGGGATTGCCGTATAAGATGGATGGGAGTATCGGTTCCCAAGCTAAGCAGGTACAGAAATTTGCACGGCGGGTAGCTGCAATGATAGAGTTGCCGATCGAGTATGTAGACGAACGCTTGACTTCCTATGCTGCTGAGGAAATGATGAAGACGGCGAAAATCTCAGTATCTCAAAATAAAGGGACAATCGATCGGATTGCGGCTGCGGTAATCCTCCAGCAATGGCTCGACGACAGGCGTGTGTAAGCAAAATATAAATTGTTAGATTTAACTTGAATCAAAAATGTATCTTTTGTAAGTGCTACTGGGTAGTCTAAGGATAAGCAATATTATTCGATCGAGATATTATGTCTAGCCATTTGCCAAAATCATTACTGATTAGTAGTGTAGGAATATCCGTTTCAAGTGTTCTAATTCCTACTGTCGCTCGATCTCAAGCAAAACCTACCAATACTGAGGCCGCACCGCCTAGAACGGTCGGTGGTGTTGCGTTGCCCGATCCTCATGCGATCAACAAAAAAATTCAAAAGGATTACCCCGCCGAATTATTCGACGATCCAGAATATACAAAAAAGGAGCAGAGCTAAATAATGCTACGACAACGGCACACCCAAATACCACAGCAGATGTGGATCTAAATAGTGCTACGACAACCCACCCAATTACCACCACTAAAAATGGCAATCTGACAGCCGTTGGTAACTCAAATTACACATTTGTTTTGCCAACGCCACTTTTAATCGCAATTGTGGTGATTGTTGGCGGTTTGGCTCTGTTCCCTGTAGTGCATTTATTATTAAACTCTAAAAAAATGTTGGAGTTTAAACGTAATTCATTCTTGTCTAAGTTGACAGACAAATTTCAGAAACCCAGAATATTGGAAAGTGATGAATTCTTGCATCAGCGTAATTTAGATCAACTAATTACAATTGGCAATCAAGCTGAAAACATGCACGGTGAGAAGTTTGGGAATAGCGAATTCACAGCATTTGTCAAGATCAAAAGTTATATCCATCGATCGATGGGTGAATATACAGGACTAGACGATGTACTTGACATGCTCACTGCGGCGATTGGTGCCCAAAATAGTTTTTTGACGATTGAAGGTGGTGAGTCTAGGCACTGTAGCAGCACGCAGCAACAATTATACAAACTCGTTAATAATCTTTTAGCTGAAGAACTTGATGCTAGTGAATTTACACAGCAGGTAAATCAAAAATTAGCAGAACTATTACCTCAACTAAAAACAGAAGAAGGAAAGATTGCTCTACAAGCATATACAACAGAAATTTGCAAGGTTGCTCAAACACCTCTTGGCTTAAGATTATTATTGTTATTTAAACGATATCATTTTGATGATTTTTCGGTGCTACGTAGCGTTAATAATACTATTAACGATTTGAAAAACGAAGATTTGCTAAATCTTGACAGTTTACTATTATTGGTAATGGTTAAATATGATATATTTGAAAAACTAGGGCCAATTATCGGCGTGTCCGATGAATACAACCGCCCAGAAACTTATGCCAAAATACTCCAATATATTGGACTGAAAGAGAAGCATGAAGATGCGTATCAAAAATTCCAAGCATTCTTGTTACTCATGAAAAAATGGGAAACCTACTGTAAAACTGTTGCTAATGTTCGCCAGAAATACGATCCACAGCAATATCGATTACCAAAAAATTTTACAACAGTAATTCCAGCCACCGATCTATATGAAAGATATAAAGATAGTCTACCCCTAACAACTTCGGTGCCCTCAAAATCGGCACCTGTAACTAAAGTAGATCCCATTGTGGTCGTTCAGACTGTAGCAGCCGAAAAAGCTGTAGCGGCAGTTGAATAAAAGATCGACTTATTCCAAGTTTATGCTTTCTTTAAGCCTGAAACCTAGATGAAGGGCCGTGCCCACCCTACGCAATATCTAGATTATAATTGATCGAGTATTCATGAAAAGATCGATGAATATTTTTGAGTAATTATGTGATTTTCTGCTATTATTTAGGAGCCTGATTTTGGTAAGATTGATACATCTCTACGGCAACATGATCTGGAACGAGATGATCGATCGAACCGTTGAATTTAGCGATTTCTTTGACAATGCTGCTACTCAAGAAGCCATGCTCAGTTGATGTTGCCAAAAATACTGTTTCGATTTCTTTCGATAGAGTTTTGTTGGTGTGTGCCATTTGGAGTTCCTTCTCAAAATCAGACATCACTCGCAGTCCTCTGAGCAATACCTTGGCACCAATCAGATTGGCATAATCAACAGTTAAACCATCGAAGCTATCAACTTCCACGTGTGGTAAATGTTGAGTAGCTGTCTGAATTTGGCGCAGACGTTGTTCGACAGTAAATAATGGTGACTTACCAGGATTTCGCAGTACTGCTACCACAACTCGATCGAATAGTTTGCTACCACGTTCGATAATGTCTAAATGACCGAGGGTAATCGGGTCAAAACTGCCAGGATAGATCGCAATCACTGTATATTTTAATTAGTTAATAAAAGACAGAACTAGAAGATATTAAAACTAGACTTATTCATCAGAGAGGCTAGCCATTTGACGACGATCTTGGGGGATAAACATCCGATCGCGTGGTAACATAGATACCGCTTCAGTGAGCATAAATTCACCTCGATCGATCACATCTTTTAGCTCAATGGCGACTTGTTTCGATCGATAGATACTTGCCAGGGGAGCTACTCTGACAGTTCTACCTTCAATCTTGATCTTACCCGATTTGAGCTGCTCATAGCTGACTAGCCCAAACGTGGGGCGGACTCGACGGGGAATCGAAAAATCGACAACAGGAGCGAAAATATCACGATCCTGTACGGCACATTTAGCCACAATATCAGCATTCAAGACCGGAATTGGCACACCTACGCCCAACATGAGGGAAGGGCCATAATTTTTGAGATAACAGCCGCGTACCCAGTTGGGATCCATTTCTTTGGCATCACCCACAAGGGCAAGAGTAGCCGCAGGGCCGATGGGAGTGCGATTTTCGGCACGACGTTGGAGTGGGAAATGTTGGGTGCCTTCCCACGCCACATAACCAATGGCTCCACCCAACCAGATCCGCGTACCGATACCGATTACTTCCAAATCTGGATCATTTAATAGGGGTGAAATTGCCCCAGCATTTGAATATACGGCATTACCTAATTGGGGCTGTAACGGGCCAAGGTAGGTGTATAGTTGTCGATCGCCACCATTGACACCAACGATGAAGTTTTGGTATAGGTTACGAGGATTGTAGAGATAGAATTGATTGATTGTATCTTTGGTAATTGTCGTGTCAAATGCGGTACGAGGATAGCAATCTGTACCTTGACCAATTGCGCGTAAATTGACACTTTTGCCAGCAATTAAGTCAGCAATTACATGGGCACCACCACGTTCTTTGCGATCTTCGCCATCACCAATTTCACTAGTATAATCAACTAATTGAGTCGCACCCAAATAAAGATCGACTGCCCCAAATCCAGCATAAGCAGGTACGCCATCTAATGTACACGATCGAATCTTGATCGGTGGATCTGTATGTCCTAAATTGAGAATCGCTCCCGATGATTCCATCGGTTCAAAGCTACCTGTAGTAATTACATCTACTAACTCGGCAATTTTGGCAATACCTAGTTCGTCAACTTTGAGCTTGACTTCATCTACTGTCCAAACAACTGCTTGTTTTTGGCTGATTTTATCATTAATTTGATCGATTGTTTTCATCAGAAGTTGGGAGTTAGGAGTTGGGAGTTGGGACTAAAAGACGGCACAGTTCTCTAGAGATTAAGCTTCTTATTTATAAATAGTGAGCCTTACAATACACCTGATTCTAATTGGTCTAAATAGATGAATTCAGGAGACTTTACACCAGCTTCTTTTCTAATTTCGACTAATTTAGGGGATTCAAAAAATTGTTTAGCAGCATCGATCGATACCCATGCTGAAAAATGAACTATTTTATTGGGATTATTTTCATATTTCAACACTTGATATGTGATCTCTCCAGCTTGCTTGCGAATATCAGCAGCATGATCAAAAACTTTTTTCCATGATTCGTAGTCTTCAACTTCGTGAATAATTAAGACATATTGCATAATTTATTTAACTTATATAGTAGGCCAAAGAACTAGTCTCGCACCCATAAAGCTAATCCCCCACCACGTCCACGGGCAGCAATGCTATTTTCACCTGCCCAGAAGAAAGCGAAAAATGGCAAATTGGAGATCGAAAGTTGTTCAAAATCTTTGCCGCCACGTTTGCCACTCCGAATTTTACCTTGATAGATTGTCGCTCCCAGTATTTTCAGTTGGATCTGGGTAAAATCAAATGCTAAGAGGTTTTTCTTACCTGGATAACGACAAGGCCCAGTAAACTTAAACTGAACTGCCGCAACAACTAACTTATTCGTCGCTGTCCCTGTTATCGCGCCAATATCCTGGGTAAAAGCGATCGATGCTGGCGTAATTTTGGGAAAATAAAATCCACTACCTAATTTAATTCCGCCCCGTTGTTTATCCTTCTTTGCGCCAGTAGCAAAACACAGTCGCCATTCACCAATCAGAGATTCAAACGGGATCACTAATTTCTCACGTCTGGCAAATATTTCGGCTGCTTGCAATGCATTTACCATCACCTCTTTGGTTGGACGATTCTCTTGCAGAGAGGCTGCGCCAACACCAGATTGCGCTGCTTGATTTAAGATGGTTGTAAAGTCAGAAGTGGAAGTATTCACGATCGACAGGCTAGGAAGTAGCAATTGGGACTAGACTTTTTGCTGGGCGGGGACAATAATTCGCCATCGAACTAATTGGTGCTCGATTTGCTGGAGTAAATTATTACCTGTTGTTGATAAATTAGCATCGATTTTATCGCTAGATTTGAGAAAGTCAAAGGCTGCTCTAAACTCGTTCGGAGTCGTGGTAATCGGCGCATCGAAGTGGCAGGGGATAATCTGCTCAAAGTCCCATTGTGACACGCGATCGACCCATGCGATCGTTTGAGTAGGCGCGCGATTGAGAATGAGCGTCTGAAGAATCGGCGCGACTAACAACTGACCACCAGCACACAAATCGGTAAATTCCTGCTGCCAGCCTGCTCGCCACTGAAACGGATATAGGCCAAAGTAGCCCTGTCTTGAGCGATCTCCTGCCCGTAGTGACTTGCGAAAGGTTTCACTCCAAGAGCGGATTTCCAGTACGTTGGGCTGGAAATAGAAGGCAAACAAGCAAATGCGGTGCCAGCCCTGAAGTCGATTTGCGGGAGTGTCAGAAATCAGATCGCTGGATTGATTCCGCGCATGAAATAGTAAGGGATAAAGTTCGGCTTGGAGAATGGGCGGTGGTTCGATCGGAATCGAGACAATTGTATCAGTAACGAGGAGTGTACGCGATCGACGATGAAAAAAAGCAACTTCAGCAAACTGTCCAGGGCCAAGATCGATCGTCTCTAAGATGGCATAATCAAACTCATCGCCGAAAGGTGTCTTGCCACTATCTTGGGGGAGGATCTGCGTCCGTCCCTGAGGTAAGCCCAACCAACTCAATGGCAGATTGACTGGAAAACTCCACTGATCTGGTGATACCCATACCTGCGCCTGGGGAAAAGCTCTTGCAAATGGGCCAACAAAAATCTTGTGCTCTAGCCCCGAAATCGTTGGCAAGATAATGTACAGAACATCGCCATGCAAGCGAACTAGCTCGTCCATTAATCCCAGACATTCCCCTGTCGGTGCCACAGGTGCATAGACAAGCAAACCGCCACTGACTAGTTTTACTACCGTCATCCGAATCGGTACGACGACATAAAAAATACCTTGAACTTGGTCGAATGTCCAAATTGTATCTGGCGTTACCTCTGTCCGAATCGTGCGTCGGTTATTGTATGGATAGATCGGCAACGTAAACCAAAATTGCCATGATCGTTGGCGTAGCCTCTCGGAACGAGACTCGACGTTTCGCGTTTCAATTTGCGTGATTTTTCGTTCGTCCAGAGTCACAGCCCGACCTCCAGCAATATTTGTAGATATTGCCATAAAACTTTCCTAATCCTCACAAGCTCAGGTCACACAACATACCGGAGTTAACCCCATCGCTTGACGACACTGAAATCGTGCCCTGTAAATTATATCCCTCGATCGATCTGTCTGGGACACGATCGGATGAAAAGATAAGCTAAAATAAGGCGTTTGGTGTGTGTTTTGAGGTAGGAAAAATGAAATTTAAAGTGCAACAGCTAGGAATTCTGGCCATCGCGATCGCTACGAGCTGCTTGGCTGTAAGCTGTAGTAACAGCAAGGTATCACAATGCTCGAACATCATCAAAGTAGTCAACCAAACCGTAACCGATACTAGAGATATTACTGCGGCTGGCACTAAAGGTGATGTAGGGACAATCGAGAAGTTAGTCGGAATTTTTGATAAAGCAGCCAAAGATCTAGATTCAGTCATTTTGAACGATGAGCAGCTCAAAACCTATAAAGGTCAGCTTTTGACGATGTATCAAGGCGCAACTGAAATAAATAAGCAGCTAGTTGCCAGTATCAAAGAGCGGAAGTCTACCAAGGTACATGAAGGACTCCGAAAATCTAGAGATATATTCAGTCCCGAACGGGATCTCGCTACGGGCTTGACACAGTATTGTAAAGAGCCAGAGAAGTAGAAAGGGAGACGGGGTGATTGCCTAAAGCCTGAACCCCTACTTCTGATGAGTGACTTCCACGATCATGTGGACATTGCCCCGTGGGGAAAAGTCCGCTTTGACGATGATGTGATGGGGATCGGCGATTGCGACAAAATCGTCTAAGATCTGGTTGGCTACTTCCTCATGAGAGATATATCGATCGCGATAGCTGTTGATATATAGTTTTAATGCCTTGAGTTCTACCACTTTCTGATCTGGTACATAAATGATCCCGATGGTGGCAAAATCAGGGTAGCCAGAAAAAGGACATTTGCAGGTAAATTCGGGCAAACTAATATCGACATTGTACCGTCGCCCGATCCGAGGATTGGGGAAAGTAATCAATTCACCATTGATAATTTCGCGTTCCCCATATTTCATTTCGACTGGGGTGGTTGTAACTGATGCTGGATTTTCCTGACTCATGTAATCGGTGGTAAATTATCGGTTATTTGAATTGGATTAGGGATTGGAGCGAGACAAGACAGTGTGAGGGCCAAATCGATCCAACATACTCAATCCCTAATTGAGATCGTTATTGCTATCGGCTTCCCAGTCCTCACAAGCATCGCCAGTACAGCCATAGGGATGAAACCCGCAAACCAATAGATTGCCGCCATACGCAGAACCATTATAGTTGATACAACCAACGCAGATGGGGTGAGTTGCCGGATCCGGCATCGGCTTAGTGGGAACCTGAATATCCCAATTAAAGGGAGTAGGTTCTTCAAATTCTAATTCAAATTCTTGCCAGAGTTCAGTCAACACTTCTTTCAGCTCGTCCCATTGAAGATTGAGGATTTCCTGAGCTTCGGCGGTAACTTCTACTGCTAATTCTGTGAGTTCGCGCCCAAATCCATCAAACAAAGCGGTTAAATCTTTAAACGCGGCGGAGATTTCCTTTTGCCATTCTTCCATAGCGAACACCTATGTAATTGTTGTTCAATCTAAATTTAGCCTAGACTCGCGATCGATATCGGCGATTAACTAATCTGACTAGTATTGTAGATAGAAATGATACCTCAGCTCAATTCTAGCATTCCCCGTTACGACCAGAATGTTTCTATCCGATCAAAATTTCTTGTACTTAGAACGGCACCTCACAGCCTGTGAAACCGTTGGGGCTATCGTGATTGGGTTCCGATCATTTGACAGTTCCCTTCGCCCTCCAAGTGGATTTATCGGGGCAATCAGCTCGATTGATATCATCGTCACTGCGGGACTAACTGAGATCGCTGCTTTTGTGATTGCCCAAGTGTTTCAATAATCAAATTCCAGCAAACCATTCATATCCTTGTTCTTCCCAATAACCTTTACCACCTTTGGGTATTTGACTAACAAAGCTAATCTTTGTCACCCATTTAGACTGCTTGTAGCCTAGTTTAATCGGTGCAGCTAATCTTACTGGTGCGCCATTCTTGATGGGTAATGGCTGTTCATTCATTTGATAGGCTAGCAAAGTTTGAGGATGGATTGCCGAGGCTAGATCCCAGCTATTAGTATATTTATCGGCTGATTCAAATAAGACATAACGAACGTCATCTTTAGGTTGAACTATTTGGGCTAAATCTCTCAGTCTAATTCCGCCCCATTGGACGACGGCTGCCCATCCTTCAACGCAAACATGCTGCATAATCATTGAAGCAAATGGCAATTTTTTGAGATTGAACAAGTTCAGCTCCGTTGGGAACTTGACTTCACCATCAACGACTAATTTATAATCGATCGGATTAATTTCGGGAGTAAGATCATAAGTATTAATTAGTAGTGCTTTGGGATCGATCGCCCTAGCTGAAAAATTGGGGATTAAATGTTGAGGTCTAACTAGTAGTTCTCCAAATGACTGATTTAATGGCTCTGATAAATTGCCAACTTGGGTAGTCAGATCATTGCTACAACTACCCAGGAGATAAGCAATACTAGACATTCCTAATAATTGAATAGATTGCCGACGATTGAGATTATTCATCTTTGTAGCGTAAGGATTCAGGTCTAAAAAGTTTGAGCGAGATCGTCTCTAGGTATACTTTTGGACAAACATTATTAAATATCGATCAAATCATATTCTCAATAACAGAGCCTCAAACTAGGTGATC